>JAFADT010000628.1 GCA_023424585.1 Pseudomonadota bacterium | reverse complement strand
GCTGCTGTCGCCCGGGGCCGGCGCGGAGGCGGACGCCATGGCGTCGCTCGCGGAGACGCGCGTGGCGTTGCCCGCGCTGTTCAGCGTGCAGGTGTCGCTGGCGCGGCTGTGGCAGGACCTGGGGGTGCAGCCCTACGCGGTGCTGGGGCACAGCTTCGGGGAGTACGCGGCGGCGTGTGTCGCGGGCGCGCTGTCCCTGGAGGACGCGATGCGCCTCACCGTGGCGCGCGGCGAGCTGATGCACCGGATGCCACCGGGGGCGATGCTCGCGGTGGCGCTACCCTCGGCGCGGGTTCAACCCCTGCTGTCGGGCCGGCTGGAGCTGGCGGCGGTGAACACCCCGGATCGCTGCGTGGTCTCCGGTCCCGTGGAAGAGGTGGAGCGCCTGGAGGCCGAGCTGAAGGCCCAGAAGGCCGGGGCGGTGCGCATGCCCGCGCCGCACGCGTTCCACTCGGCGGACGTGGAGCCGCTGATGCCGGAGCTGGCGCGCGTGGTGGGCGCGCTGCGGTGGTCGGAGCCGAAGGCGCGGTACGTGTCCAGCCTCACGGGCACGGTGGCGCGACCCGGGCAGCTCGCGGAGCCGCGCTACTGGACCGAGCAGATGCGCAGGCCGGTGCACTTCACCCGCGCGGTGGAGACGCTCCAGGAGGAGGGCTGCGCGGTGCTGCTGGAGGTCGGGCCCGGTCAGGACGTGACGCCGCTCGTGCGCGCGAACCTGGTGGGGGGAGAGGACGGCGCCCCTCGCGTGCGAGGGCTCGCGTCGCTGCGCCTGGGCGGAGCGACGACGGAGCAGCAGGGCTGGCTCCAGGCCGTGGGCGAGCTGTGGGCCTCGGGGGTGATCGTGGACTGGAGCGCGTTCTACGCGCACGAACAGCGCCTGCGGCTGCACCTGCCCACGTATGCCTTCCAGGAGAAGACGGTCTGGGTGGAGCCGAAGGCGCAGGCTGCCGTCTCCGGGCCTGTCCTCCGTCCCACGCCCCCGCTCCCGCCGCCTCCGGCCATCGCCGTGGCGGCCCCGGTCATTTCCCCGGCGCCCGCGCTCCCCGAGCCGGCCACCCCGGAGGTGCCCGTCACCGAGGCCCCATCGCCCGCGCAGCCCGTCCGCGACGACGCTCCGCGCGGCGAGGTGGAGGCGCGCGTGGCCGCGCTGTGGCGCGAGCGCCTGGGCCTGGAGTTCGTGGGCCGCCATGACAACTTCCTGGAGATTGGCGGCAACTCCCTGACGGCCGCCCAGCTCCTCAACCAGGTGCGCGACACCTTCGGCGTGAACCTCCCGCTCGCCGCGCTCTTCGAAGCGCCCACCGTCGCGGGCATCGCGGAGCGCCTCGTGCCCCTGCTGCGTCAGGCGCCGCGGGCCTCCGTCTCGACGGAGCTTCCCCTGGTGCCCCTGCCGCGCACCGGCGAGCTGCCCCTGTCCTTCGTGCAGGAGCGCGTCTGGCGCCTGGAGCAGCACCTGCCCGGCCGGTCCACGTACAACCTCCCGTTCGTCCTGCGCCTCGAAGGCGACGTCAACGCGGAGGTGCTGGAGCGAGGCATCCAGGAGATCGTCCAGCGCCACGAAGCGCTGCGCACGACCTACGACGCCGTGGATGGCCGTCCCGTGCAGCGCTTCCACGCGCAGATGCGCGTCCCGCTCACCCGCGTGGAGCTGGGGGGCCCCATGGAGGCCCGCGAAGCCGAGGCCCTGCGGCTCGCGCGCGAGGACGCCTCGAAGGCGTTCGACCTCGTCCACGGCCCCGTGCTGCGCACCACGCTCATCCGCCTGGACGCGAAGGTGCACCTGCTCCTGGGCTGCCTCCACCACATCGTCGGCGACACGCTCTCCATCGCCCTCTTCGTCCAGGAGCTGGGCCAGCTCTACGACGCCTTCCTCCAGGGCCGTCCTTCCCCCCTGCCCCCGCTGCCCCTCCAGTACGCGGACTTCGGCGCGTGGCAGCGCAACAGCATCGCGGGCAACCACCTGCCTGAACAGGACCAGGGCTGGCGTCAGCGCCTGGCCGGCATGCCGCGCAGGCTCGACCTGCCCACGGATCGTCCGCGTCCCGCCGACAGCCCGCTGACCTCCGAGCGCATGACGCTGGAGTTCTCGCCCGGGCTCTCCCGCGAGCTCATGGCCTTCAGCCGTCGCGAGGGCTTCACCGGCTACATGACCGTGCTCGCCGCGTGGCAGACGGTCCTGCACCGGTACAGCGGCCAGACGGACATCATCGTCGGCACGCCCATCGCCAACCGCACGCGGCCGGAGCTGCTGCCGCTCATCGGCTACGTGGCGCACTCGGCGGCGTTCCGAACGCGCTTCACGGAAGGCCTCACCTTCCGCGACCTGCTCGTCCAGGTGCGCGACGAGGTCACCGACGCGCAGACGCGTCCCGACGTCCCCTTCGAGTACCTGGTGGAGGCCCTCATCCCGGGCAGGGACATCGGCCGGGGCCGGATGACGGACTCCGTGTTCGTCTACCACACGGGCGCGGCCGCGGGCGCCACGACGCTGGAGCTCATCGGCATCCGCGGCTCGCTGGTGGAGGTGCCGGACACGCCCGTGCAGTGGGGGGCCACCCTGTCGGACCTCACGCTCCTCGTCTCCGAGGCCCCGGGCCGCGTCCACGGCGTCCTGGAGTACGCGACGGAGCTGTTCGACGCCGTCACCGTGGCGCGGCTCGTGGAGCACTTCCAGGTGCTGCTCGGCGCCGCGCTCGCCCGGCCCGAGACGCCCGTCTCGCACCTGCCCCTGGCCACGGAGGCCGAGCGCCGCGCCTGGCCCGTCCCCCGGGTGCCCCCGGGCTTCACCTCCGTGCCGGCCCTCCTCGCGGAGCGCCGCGCGCGCCACCCGGACGCGGTCGCCATCTCCCGTGGGGAGACGCACTGGACCTGGACGGAGC
>JAFADT010000514.1 GCA_023424585.1 Pseudomonadota bacterium | reverse complement strand
GCTCCAGACAACGCCCATCACCGCGGCCAACAGCGGCGGGTTCCAGGAGCCGGGCGGCACGGAGCTCGCCGCGTTCGAGGGCGCCTTCCGCACGCAGCTCACCGAGGGTCCCACGGCGCAGGTGGTGCAGGACCTGGCGAAGGTGGGCTACGGCGTGTCCACCTTCCACAACGACACGGGCGGCGGGTGGCTGGTGGTGCGCGAGCAGGGGCTGCTGTCGCGCGGCGGCGGCACCTTCATCGTCAACCTGTTCCCCGCGCGCGACCTGTGGCTGGAGGCGCCGCACGCGGATTCTGATGAGGGCACGCTGCGTCAGACGGCCTCGCAGTTGGTGACGCTGGGCGCTCGCGCGCTGCTCATCACCGGCAGCAACCGCTGCGCCGTCACCACCGCCAGCCCGTGCAGCGGCACCACCAGCGTGTGCGGCACGAAGGGCCTGCGCCTCTCCGACGCCGCGCACTACGGCAACACCTTCTTCACCGCCGCGCACCGCGCGCTGCGCGACACCTACCCGGACGCCATCGCCGCCAGCATCCACGGCATGGACGCGGGGGACGGGCCCGAGGCCGCCGTGGTCAGCGACGGCACCAGCGCGCTGCGTGCGGACGCGCTCTCCAACCGCCTGCGCGACGCGCTCAACGCCCACCTGAGCGGCACCAAGAAGGCCTTCTCCTGCAACGCGGCGGACGACGCGGGCAAGCACCGCGCGCTGTGCGGCACCAGCAACGTGCAGGGCCGCATCGACAACGGCGCCGCGGACGCCTGCTACGCGGAGGCCACCGCCGCTTCGGACCGCTTCGTCCACCTGGAGCAGTCCGCCACGCTGCGCGGCACCGGCGCGTCGTCCAAGGCCGTCATGCAGGCGCTCGCGGACACCGTGCCCTGCTCGCTCGGCGGCTCCGGGCTGGACTGCCCCGCCGCGGTCGCGCAGGACTGCCCGTAGCGCGCATCGTCCCCCGGGCCGCTCCTGCGCGACCGGGGCCAGGACAGCGTCCACACTGCACTGGAGGTCGAGGCCTGCTTTTCCTCGCGTGAAGCAGGCGGCTGATCCGGGCTGAAGGGCCAGTGCCACTGTCGTTGGCTGGGCATTCAGTGCGACTGAGGGCGCGGATCATCGGTTGGACAGCGGACGCTTCTCAGCCGGTGAGAGGCGCGACCCTGGTCGGGGATGAGAGCCTCCCTAGATTCGAGCGGCCACCATGGCGCTCCTTTCGACCCTGACACTCTTCCCGGCCTACTCCCTTGACACCTCCATCCTGGTGGCGGTGCTCGTGGGCGTGCTCATCCTGGCGCTCCTGACGGAGACGCTCGGCTGGGTCTTCGTGGGGCTCGTCGTCCCCGGCTACCTGGCCTCGGTGTTCGTCATCCACCCCGAGGCCGGCTGCACCGTCGTCGCCGAGTCGCTGCTCACGTATGGCCTGGCGCTGGCGTTCTCCAGTGGACTGAGCCGCACGGGGGCGTGGAGTGAGTTCTTCGGCCGTGACCGCTTCTTCGCCGTCGTGCTCGCCAGCGTGGTGGTGCGCGCCGTCAGCGAGACGTGGCTGCTGCCCGTGCTGGGGCACTGGATGGACGAGCGCTGGGGCACGTCCTTCATCGTCGACCGCAGCCTGCATAGCATCGGCCTGGTGCTGGTGCCGCTCACCGCGAACGCCTTCTGGAAGCTGAAGCTGCGGCGCGGCCTGTGGCAGGTGGCCGTGCCGGTGGCGCTGACGTACCTCCTCCTGCGCTTCGTGCTGCTGCCCGGCACCAACCTGTCCTTCTCCAGCCTGGAGCTGATGTACGAGGACGTGGCGCAGGACTTCCTGTCCAGTCCCAAGGCCTACATCATCCTGCTGACGACGGCGTTCTTCGCCGCGCGCTTCAACCTCAAGTACGGCTGGGACTTCAACGGCATCCTCGTGCCCGCGCTGCTGGCGCTCACGTGGTTGGAGCCGTTGAAGCTCGTGGCCACGATGGCGGAGGTGCTGCTGCTGGTGCTGGCCGCGAAGGCGGTGCTGTCGGTGCCGGGGCTGCGCACGCTCAACCTGGAGGGCCCTCGCAAGACGGTGCTCGTCTTCTGCCTGGGCTTCCTCGTGAAGTGGGGCATCGGGTGGGCCATGGGCGGCCGCATCCCGGGCCTGAAGGTCACGGACCTGTTCGGCTTCGGGTACCTGGTGCCCACGCTGCTGGCCGTGAAGATGCTGCAGAAGCAGGTGATTGCCCGCGTGCTGCTGCCCACGCTGCACACGTCGCTGGCGGGCTTCCTCATCGGCAGCCTCGCGGGCTTCGGGCTGTCGCTCATCGAGCCGCGCCCGGCCACCGCGCTCACCGCGGAGGCGCCGCGCGAGCACGTGCCCGGCCTGGGCCTGGACCAGTCTCCGCTGGGCCTGATGGCGCTGGGCCGCGCCACCGCGCGCGAGAGCGACGCGGGCGGGCAGTCGCTGCGGCTGAAGCACGGCGACCTGCGCGAGTACAGCGCGCTGTGGAACGGGCTGGACGCATGGCTGGAGTCGGGCCGCGCGGAGGGCCTGCACGCGCTGCGCACCCAGGCGGTGGCGCTGGGCCTGGAGCTTCGCGAGCTGCCCAGGCAGGGCGGTGCTCCCGCGCGCTATGCGCTGGTGGAGCGGGTGGAGGGCACCGGGAAGGCGGGCTGGGACACGTCGCTGCTCGTGCCCGGCGCGAAGGGCCCCATCCTGGAGGTGCCGCGTCCCCTGACGGAGGCGCCGGGCGCCGAGGCCGCCGCGCTCCTGTGCGAGCGCGTGGACTGCCGCGCCATCATCGTGAGCGGCGTGGATTCCCACCGCGCGGGCCTGGTGCTGGGTGACGCGCTGGCGCAGTCGGAGACGCCGCTGCGGCATGCGCACGACGCGCTGTCCTCGCGCGAGCGGGTGCAGCTGCGCGTGGACCTGTCGCTGAGGCCGGGACAGGTGGTGCTGCACACGCCGGAGGGCAAGGCGCCCCGGGGCCTGGACGCGCTGTGGCCGGGCGCCGAGGTGACGGCGAATCCGCCGCCGGAGCCCGGGGGCAACTGGGGCGAGGCGCGGGTGAGCGTGCTTCGCGCGGGCCCCTTCGACCTGGCCTCGCTGGTGCTGGAGCATGCCCCGGCGCAGGCCGAGTCGATGACGGAGCGCGACGCGCTGGGCACGCTGATGGTGACGCCGGAGGTGGCGCGCGTGCCGGCGGTGCGGCCGTCGGACGCGGAGCTGCGGGTGCTGGAGCAGCAGGTCGCCTCGCCGCTGCTGGGGAGCGGACCGGCGGACGTGCCGCGCGAGCTGCGCGTGCGCTGGGCGCAGGCCATGGCGTCGCTCCTGGGCCTGCGGGTTGTGCCGGTGACGGAGTGCGCGGACGCGGCCGGGTGCTGG
>JAFADT010000508.1 GCA_023424585.1 Pseudomonadota bacterium | reverse complement strand
CACCTGCGTCTCGCGGTCGAGGATGGAGACCAGCTCCTTCACGTTGTCCTGCGCGACGTACAGGCGCTCCAGCGCGCGCAGCGTGGCGGCGTGGCCCGGCGTGAGGCGCAGCACCTCCTGGTAGCCGTCGATGGCCAGCTCCGGCCGGCCCAACTGGTCCTCCCAGATGGCGGCGGCCTGGTAGAGCGCGTTGGCGCGCTCCAGCGGATCCGTGCGGTTCGCGGCGTCCGCGCGCAGGACCTCCACCAGGCTCTCCCACGCCTCGTGGGCCCGGTGGATGCGGGCCAGGGCGCGCAGCGCCGGGAAGTAGCTGGGCGCCAGCATCAGCGCCTCCTGGTACGACGCCAGCGCCTCGTTCTCCTGCTTGAGGCGGTGCTCGTACAGCTCGCCGATCTTGTAGATGAGCGCGGCGGCCGCGTCGGTGGACGGAGAGATCTCCGACTCCGCGCGGTACATGTCGATGAGCTTCTCCCACCGGCCGTCCTGCGCGTACAGCCGGCCCAGCGCCTTGAGCGCGGGCAGGTACGAGGGCGACAGCGCGAGCACGCGCTCATACGCGGTGATGGCGCCCACGCGGTCCTTCAGGTGCTCGTCGAGGATCTCCGCGTTGCGGTGGAGCAGCGACAGGACCTGCTTGGTGTCGCCGGCGAACGACGCCTCCAGGTCGTTGGTCTCCAAGAGCTCCCGGAAGCGCCCGGCGCGCTCGTAGAGGCGGGCCAGGTTGCGCAGCGTGGGCAGGTGATCCGACGCCAGGTCGAGGATGCGCTTCATGCACTCGATGGCGTGGTCCAGGTCGCCCAGGCGGTCCTCGTAGATGACCGCCATCTTGTTGAGCGTGGTGATGACCTGGTCGCGGTCGGACGTCTGGAGCAGGTCCTGCTCGTACATCGCGACCAGCTCCGCGAAGCGGCCCTGGCGCTCGTAGAGCCGGGTGAGGGCCTTCTGCGCGGGGAGGTAGCCCGGCTGGAGCTGGAGGCACGCGTTGTAGCGCGCGATGGCGTCCTCCTGGCGGCTCAGGCGCTCCTCGAGGATCTCGGCCGCCTTGTACATGCGCGCGGCCTTGCCCTTGGCGTCCTCGGCGGCGGTGACCTCCGCGTCGAAGACGGCGACGAGCCCCTCCCAGTTCTTCATCCGGAAGCACAGCTTGCCCAGGCCCGCGAGCGCGGCGGCGTGGCTGGGGATGCGGGCGAGGATGGCCTGGTAGCGGGCGGCGGCCTCCTGGTCGCGCTTGAGGTCGTCCTCGTACAGCGCGGCGAGGCGCAGGTTGATGGCGACCAGCTCGCTCTCGTCGTTGATGGAGCCCACCCACGCGAGCAGCACGTCGGCCAGCTCCTCGAAGCGCCCCTGCGTCTCGTAGATGCCGGCGAGCGCGCTCAGCACCAGCGGCTCATGGGGGCTCACGCGGCGCGCGGCGAGCAGCGCGGACAGGGCGTCGTCCTTGCGGCCCAGGCGGTCGTGGACCTTGGCGATGTGGAGGTAGGCGGGCGCGCCCTGGGAGCCCTGGCCCTCGGCCTCGGAGAAGAGGGCGGAGAGCAGCTCGTCGGTGCGGCCCTCGCGCTCGGCGACGCGCTTGATGGCGGCCTGGAGCAGCGGGTCGGAGCGGTCCAGCGCGAAGGCCTCGCGGAAGGCCTCGGCGGCGGCTTCCTTCTGCTTGAGGCGCTCCTCCAGGAGCATGCCCGCGGAGGTGAGGTAGTGGGCGCGCAGGGACGGAGGGACGACGGCGTTGGCGAGCAGCCGGTAGATCTCCACCAGCGCGGCCGCGTCGTTGCGCGAGGCGTAGACGGACTCCAGCTGGGTGAGGAGGGTGACGTCGGTGGGCTTGCGGTCCAGGGCCTGGCGCAGGGCATCCGCGGCGTCGTTGTCGCGGGACAGGCGCTCCTCGAGGATCTGCCCCTTCTCGAAGAGGAGCGAGGCCTGCTGGCGGGGGTCCTCGGAGGCGGCGAGCTCCGCGTCGATGAGCTGCACGACCATCTGCCAGTTGCCCACGTCGGCGAAGAGGCGGCGCGCGGCGCGGATGTTGGCGAGGAAGCGCGGCGCCAGCTTGTACGCGTTCTGGAACGCGACGGCGGCGTTGCGGGGGTTCTTGAGCGGCTCCTCCCAGAGCAGGCCGACCTCGTGGAAGAGGAGCGCGGCCACCTGCGGCTCGGTGGTGGCGAGCGCCTTGGCCTCGCGCTCCATGGAGGCGATGCGCTCGCGGGCGTCGTCCTCGGCGCTGGCCTGGGGGGCGGGGGCGGGGAGCGTGCTCACGTTCTGGGCGAGCGTCTCGGCCGCGCTCACCCCCGGCCCGGGCGCTCCCGGGGGAGGCTCCGATGCGGGGGACGAAGGCCGCGTGACGTCATTGCGCTCGCTCATGGAAGCCGGCTCCAGGCACTTTGAAATGAGAGGGGGAGACTGAACGGGAGTTCGTACCACGCGCTCGGCTGGCCCCTCAACTTCCCGTCTTTCCTGGCGATTTGAGTGCAGGGAGGGCAGGCGGACGGGCGGAGGGCGGGTGCCAATCTCTCGCTGGAGGGCCTCGCCGGGCTGGCCGGAGCGCAGCGCATCCGCCAGGAGCGCCAAGGTCGCCGACCCCTCCGTTCTGGCGAACAACAGGTCCAGGGGCCGCGATCGGCGCCTCATCGCTCAGCCTGGGGCAAGGCCATGGGTGAAGCCGACAGCACGCTGCGTGGAATGAATGGAGGGCCACCCCCGGGTCTCCAGGGGCGGCCCAGACCCCTTGTGACGATCCGAGCAGGAGCAGCAGGCGCCATGCCTGAGGGGTCCTGCTCATTTGTCTTCTTGAGCGCGCTGGAGACCCAGGAGCGCTTCGGTGAAGGCGAAGAGCTTTTCGTCATCTGGCCGGAGGCTGCTCAGGAGGATGACGGTCCTGCCGTCATCCAGGACCCGCCAGGTGACGG
>JAFADT010000504.1 GCA_023424585.1 Pseudomonadota bacterium | reverse complement strand
GCCCAGCGCCGCGGCCTCCGCCAGCGCGGCCACCTGCTCCGCCTGGACGGCCTCCGCGCTCTGGCGCAGGGCGTGCGCCTGGTCCACCGCCGCGCGCACCGCGCCCGCCCGGTCCTCCACCTTCGGGGACACCAGCGTGCCCAGCGCCGCCTCCAGCGCCTCCAGCGCCTTCAGCCCGTCCTCGCCCAGCGGACCGTTGCTCGCGGCGGCGTCGGACGCGGAGACGGCCGGCTCCTCGTGGCCCAGGGCCTTGAGCAGCGCGGCCACGCCGTCCACCGCGGGCTGCTCGCCCGCGTCGCCCCGGTTGAGGGCGCTCTCGATGGCGGACAGGCCCCGCAGCATCGCCTCCACGGCGCCGCGCGAGATGGGCTGGTCCGCGTTCACCTGGGACAGCCCGTCCTCGATGGCGTGGACGATGCGTTCGATGTCGTCCAGCCCCAGGCTCGCCGCGGAGCCCTTGAGGCTGTGCACCACGCGCTTGAGCGACGGCAGCAGGTCCGGCTCCCGGGCGCTGGCAGGCTGCTCCAGCCCCAGCACCTTCGACCCGATGGCCTGAATCTGCTCGCGCGTCTCCGCGGCGAACACCGGCCAGATGCTGCGCAGCAACTGCGGATCCATGAAACCCCAGTCCCCTCTAGCCGCGCCGCGCGGCCGCCGGGTTGCCCAGCTGTGTGAGGTCCAGCACCGTGAGTCGATCCGTCGTCAGGAACAGGAACGGGCCCGGCGGCGGCTGGGACAGCTCCGCGCGCGGCAACTCCAGCCGTCCGTCCACGACCTCCGCCGCCAACCCGAACGCCTCCTCCTCCACCTCCACCACCACGACCTTGCTCAGGTCGGACATGCCCCCGCCCTCCAGCCCCAGCAGCTGCCGCAGGTCCAGCACCGGCACGATGCGCGAGCGCGACAACAGCGCCCCCAGCACGTGGCGCGGCGCCCCCGGCAGCGAGCACATCCCGCGAGCCTCCAGCACGTGGTCCACGAAGTCGATCTTCACCGCGTAGCGCTCGCCGCCCACGTGGAAGGCGAGCACCGTGACGACCTCCTGGCGCGCCTCGTGGCGCGAGTTGGCCAGCGCCACCGCGCGCTGGTGCAGCACCTCGCGCCGCTTGTGGGCGCTCACCACCGTGGCGCCCTCCAGGAGCATCTGGGCCGCGTCGAGCGAGGCCTTCAGCTCCTCGAAGTCGATGGGCAAGAGCTTGCGGTCTTCGGTAGACATGGGCGGCGGCTCAGTACTTCGTGGCCGGCAGCTTGAGGATGTCCCGCACCTTGGAGCGCAGGTCGTCCACGGACACCGGCTTGTTGAGGAACGCGCTCGCGCCCACCAGCTTCCCCTTCTGGCGGCTCGCGTCGTCCTTCAGCGACGTGAGCAGCATGAAGGGCGTGTCGTGCAGCTTCGGGTCGCCCCGGATGGCCGCGCACAGCGCGAAGCCGTCCATCTCCGGCATCTGCACGTCGGAGATGATGAGGTCCGGCTTCTGCTCCCGCGCCCGCTTGAGCCCCACCGCGCCGTTGGGCGCGTCCAGGAAGTCCAGCCCCCACCCCATCAGGTAGACCTGCAGGAGGTTGGTGATGGTCTTCGTGTCCTCCACGATGAGCACCTTCGCCGCCTTACGTGCCCCACCCGTCACGTTGCTGTTCATAGCTGGTACCTGCCTACAAGTTCAGAGAAGCGCTTCGACAAGATGGAGAGGTTGCCGGCCACCTGCTCGATGCGCCGCGTGCCCTCCACCGAATCACTCATGGCGGACGTCAACTCTCCCATCGCCGTGGCGATCTGCTCCACGCCAATGGTCTGCTGCCGCGTGTTGCCCGCGATCTGCCGCGCCGCCCCCGACGACTCGCGGATGACCTCCGACAGGCCCATGATGGTGGAGCCCGCGGCCCGCGCCAGGTCCATGGCCGCCTGCGCGCGCCGGCTGCCCTCGTCCGTCGTGGTGACGGCCACGCGCGTGCCCTTCTGCACCTCGCCCAGCAGCACGCGCACCTGCTCCGCCGCCATGCGGGACTGCTCCGCCAGCGTGCGCATCTCCGTGGCCACCACCGCGAAGCCGCGCCCGTGCTCGCCCGCCTTCGCCGCCTCGATGGAGGCGTTGAGGGCCAGGAGGTTGGACTGCTCCGCCACGTCCTTCACCTGCCCGATGATGTCGCTGATCTGCAGCGTGCGCTCGTTCAGGTCGGTGATGGCCAGGGCGATGGCCCGCACCTGCTCGCCCAGCTTCTCCATGCCCTCCACGCTCTCCGCGACGACCTTCTGCCCCTGCGTGCTGAGGGACTCCGACTTCTGCGTCTGCGCGATGACCGCGTCCGCGTAGGACGTGGCCTGCTTGGAGGTCTGGGCGATCTCCGCCACCGTGGTGCTCGTCTCGTTGATGGCGGACGCCTGCTGGTGCGCCATCGCGGACTGCTGCGTGGACGTGGCCAGCACGCCCGCGGCCTCGTGCTCCAGGTCCGTGGCCGCGCCGCGCAGGTCGTGCAGCAGGTGCACCAGCGCGTCCGCCATGGTGGCGAAGCTGCGCGCCAGCTCGCCGATCTCGTCCGTGCCGGTGGTGTCGATCTGCTGGCGCAGGTCCCCCGCGGCGATGCCCACCGCCGCGCGGGCCAGCCGCTCCAGGGGCACGATGAAGAGGCTGGCCATGCCGGCCGCCGCCAGCAGGCCCAGCACCAGCACCAGCAGGCCCAGGCCGGCGGTGCGCCAGGTGCTCGAGGACAGCGCCTCCGCCAGGGCCTCGCGGTCCAGCGCAAGCTGCACGGTGCCCACGCGCTTGAGCGCGCCGCCCGGCGGGCCGAAGACGATGGGCGCCGTCGTCTCCACCACGGGCAGCGTGCCCACGGTCAGCAGGCGGTCCACCACCGAGTCGCCGTCCGCGGGCTCCACGGCGGCGGCGGTGGAGAAGCGCTCGTCCGCGGAGCGCGCCAGCACCTTGCCGCTCGCGTCGCGCACGACGATGTACGCGATGTCCGGCACGCTCTTCAGGGCCGCGTCCGTGCCCAGCTGGAGCATGGCCGCGTCGCTCGCCGCCGCGGACGCGGCCACGCTGAACGCCATGCCGATGCCCACCGCGCGCGAGCGCTTGGTGAGCTCGTCCAGCAGCCCGTCGCTCATCTGCATCCAGAACGCGAAGGTCAGGATGCCGACCAGCACGACGCCGAAGATGCCCGTGCCTCCGAGGATCTTCGTCCGCAGGCTGAGCCTGGTCGAATCCGACCCTTCAGGCGACGCCACCTTCAAACCTTTCGCTTCCACGTTGTCCCCACCTCACGTGTACCGGCACGCCCTGCGCTCTCAGCGCGCGCCCTGCCAGCCCATCTGCGAAGAGCGGGGGGTCAGCGCCTGCCGCAGGCCCCCCGCCGTCATCGTCTCCACGCCTCGCAGCGGGTGCTCGTCATCCAATCCATCCAGCGCGCGCAGCGCGTTCTGCCGCGCGCGCTCCGCGTCCTCGCGCCGGTCCAGGCGGCTGTAGAGCGCCACCAGCGTCGCGTGTCCCAGGGCCAGCTGCGGCTCCAGGTACAGCGCCTTGCGCACCGCCTCCACCGCCGCGTCCAGGTCGCCGCGCGACTCGGCCACCATCGCCAGCAGCAGGTACGCCTCTGGAGACAGGGCCCGCGCCGCCTCGCGCGCCAGCGCCTCCGCCTGCTCGAAGTGCCCCGCGTGCGCCGCCTCCAGCGCCTGCGTC
>JAFADT010000478.1 GCA_023424585.1 Pseudomonadota bacterium | reverse complement strand
AGCGTGGGCCGCGCGCCCCCGGCCCCCGGAGGCGGGCGCAGCACGGGCCCCGGCGGGGGCAGCCCCGAGTGCCGCCGCGCGGCCTCCATCAGGGCGTTGTGGTGGCGGTATCGCGCCTCCACGAGCTTGTGGATGAGCAGCGGCCCGCCGGGCACGCGGCGCGCGGTGAGGGCCTGGGTGGCCTTGCGCACCGGGTAGCGCACGCGGCGGATCTGCACGCGCCAGCCCTTGGGGGTGAAGGTGAAGACGCCGTAGGCGGGGCGCAGGTCGCCGTCGCGGGGAATCCCGGCGCTGGCCACGTCCGCGATGAGCATCCGGCCCACGCGCCGCCGGTAGGGGAAGTGCAGGTGCCCGAAGGCGCACGCGGCCGCGTCCAGGTGCGTGAAGAAGCGGCGCACCGCGTGGTCGTCCAGCGTGGGGTCCAGCGACTCCTCCAGGTTGCGGGGGTTCGCGTGGCAGATGAACAGGTCCTGCCCCTTGCGCGGCGTGTAGCGCAGGGAGAAGGGCATCTGCCCCAGCTGCTGGAGCAGCGCGTCGCCCAGCTGGTCGCGCGTCCAGCGCAGCAGCTCCGTCTTCCAGTGGTCGCGCTCGCGGTACGCGCCGCCCAGGTAGGTGCCGGCGAGGTACGCGTCCGTGTTGCCCATGATGAGCGCGTGGCAGCGGCTGAAGAGCAGCTCCACCGTCTCGCGCGGGTGCGCGCCCCGCAGCGCCAGGTCCCCCGCCGCGACGATGTAGTCCGGCGCCACCGACTTCGCGATGTCGTCCAGCACGGCCTCGCAGGCCGGAAGGTTCCCGTGAATGTCCGCGAGGATGGCGACCCGCATGGCCGCCCCCATCCTAGCCCGTCGCCGCCGTCGGGCCAGCCGCCGCGGGTAGAAAAATGACAAAGGTACTGCCCGCGTTCGGCTGGCTCTCCACCTTCACCTCGCCGTCCATCGCGCCCATCAGATGTTTCACGATGGAAAGGCCCAGCCCCGTGCCGCCCATGTCCCGGCTGCGCCCCTTGTCCACCCGGTAGAATCGCTCGAAAATCCGGGAAAGATGCTTGGGCTCGATTCCCACGCCTGTGTCGCGCACGCGCACGACGCACCGGCCGCCCTCGTACGCTCCGTCCACGTCCACCCGGCCGCCCTCGGGCGTGTACTTCACCGCGTTGTCGAGCAGGTTGAGGAGCACCTGCTCGATGGCCCTCCCGTCCCCCAGGGCCACCAGCTCCGGCGGCACGTGCAACCCGATTTGCTGGTTCTTGCCCTCGGCCTTGGGGCGCACGCCCTCCGCGGCGCGGGAGACGGCCAGGGCCAGGGGCACCTCCGTGCGCTGGAAGCTCATCTCGCGCGCCTCCAGGCGGGAGAGCTCCAGCAGGTCCTCCACCAGCTCGGAGAGGCGCTCGGACTGGCGGTGGATGATCTCCACCATCTTCGGGGCCACCCGGGTGTCCTGGAGCGCGCCGCCCTGGAGCGTCTCCGCGTAGCCGCGGATGGCGGTGATGGGCGTGCGCAGCTCGTGGGAGACGTTGGCCACGAAGTCCTTGCGCACCTTCTCCAGCCGGCGCAGCTCGGTGACGTCGTGGAAGACGGCGGCGCTGCCGGGCAGGTCGCGGCTCACGGGCGTCACGCGCACGGCCAGGGTGCGGGAGAACAGGCCCTCGAGCGTCAGCTCCAGCCGCGTGGAGGCGCCCTCCTGACAGGCGCGGGCCACCGCCTCGTTGAGGGCCTCGTTGCGGATGAGCGCGAGCGGCCGCTGGCCCACGATGGCGTTGGCGGGCCGGAGCATCTCCGCGAGCGCGTCGTTGTGGCGCACCACGGTGCCCTCCGCGTCCGTCACCCAGAGCCCCTCCGCCATGCCGTCCAGCACGGCGGTGAGGATGCGCGCCTCCTGGTTGAGCGCGGCGGCGCGCGTGGACAGCTTGTCGTCCAGCGTGTCGATGGCGTCTTCCAGCTGCGCCAGGTCATCCGTGCGCTCCAGGCCCGCGGGCGCCGCCACGTCCACGCCCGCCGCCAGCGACTGCGTCTTCTGGGTCAGCGCGCGCAGCTGCCGCTCCATGGCCACGCGGCTCGTCCCCAGGGCCAGCGCGGAGCCCGCCAGCGTGACGAGCCCCGCGGCGAGCGCGCCCGCCGGGTGCCCGAAGACGACGAGCAGCGTCGCGACCAGGAGGGGAGGCACGAGCAGGGACAGGAGCGTGAAGCGCAGGGGCATGGCGGCCTCACGGGGGGCTGAGCTTGTAGCCCACGCCGCGCACGGTCTCGATGATGTCGCCCGCGGGCCCCAGCTTCTCGCGCAGGCGCTTGATGTGCGTGTCCACGGTGCGCGTGTGGATCTCCGCCTGGATGCCCCAGACGTCGGACAGGAGCACCTCGCGCGTCTGCACGCGGTCGCTGCGCTCCAGGAGCGTGCGCAAGAGGCGGAACTCCAGCGCGGTGAGGATGACCTCCTCGCCCTTCACCCGCACCTGGTGGCGCGACGTGTCCAGGCTGATGTCGCCCGCGGCCAGCACCGCGGCGGGGCCCTCCTCCGCGTCCGCGCGGCGCAGCACCGCCTTCACGCGCAGGAGCAGCTCGCGCACGGAGAAGGGCTTCACCACGTAGTCGTCCGCGCCCAGCTCCAGGCCCTGGATGCGGTCGGCCTCCTGGCCCTTGGCGCTGACGATGACGACCGCGGCCTTCTTCAGCTCCGGGTCGTTCTTGAGCATGCGGAGGACCTCACCGCCCGCCACGTCCGGCAGCATCAGGTCCAACAGCACCAGGTCCGGGGGGTGGGCCCGCGCCCGGGCGAGCCCGCCCGCGCCGGTGTTCGCCGTGTCCGTCTCGAAGCCCGCGGCGCGGAGGTTGTAGTCGACGAGTCCGGCCAGGTCCTGCTCGTCCTCGATGATGAGGATGCGCGCCATGAAGGTGCTCCCGCGAAGGGGATGGAGTGCGTGGCGTCCCGTAACAGATTCGTTCCGGTCCGCTCGGGACATCCATGTGACATCCGTGCGCCAAGTCCGCCCGCCCGCCCCCCAGGGCGCGGGCGGGCGGCGGCTTCAATGGGCGAACACCGGGTCGCAGTCCTGCGCGGTCAGCTCGATGGGGGCCGCCACCAGGGGCGCGTTCGTGCCGGAGTGCACCTCGCGCAGGTAGTTGCAGGAGCTGCCGAGGAAGCGGGTGGGCGTGTCGGCCGTCAGCGCCTCGATGACGAGCGCGTAGTCGCGGCCCACCGGGACGTCCACCGAGAGCCCCTGGGCCGCGCCGCCGGGGGCGGAGGGGAAGCGCAGCGTGCGCCCCGAGTGGCCCTCCGCGTCCTTCAGCTCCAGCAGGTCGCCCGCGGCCACCTGCGACGACAGGCAGGTGCGCTGCAGCTCCGTGCAGTTGCGCTTCGCGCCGTCCTTCAGCACCGCCACCTGGTAGGCCCCCACCTGGCTGGCGACGGCGCGGCTCAGCGTGATGTCCAGCCCCAGCGGCGGCGCCTCCGACGTGGCGCCCGGCCCACAGCCGGTGACGAGGGCCAGCAGGCCCGGGAGCAACAGCGCCGGGGGCTTCATGGCGCGGCGTCCTCCACGCGGATGGTGATGGGGACCCGGCCGCGCTCCTCCGACGAGGACAGGGCCACCACCCCGGCCGTGCCGCCGATGGCCACCGCGCCCACGGCCACCCAGAGCCAGGGGCTCTTGTACCAGGGGCGGCTCGTCCCTTCCGTCACGGCCGGGGTCGGCGCGGTCCGCGGCGCCACCTGGAAGAGGAGCGGGTGGAACGGGTCCCCGCGCCCGGCCAGGCGCCGCTGGGCCGCGTCCACGACCTCGAAGTAGTACTCCACCTCATAGGACGTGCTCTCCACGGGCAGCTCGTAGCCGGGCAGCACGGCGCGGTAGTGCTCCGGCCGGCCGCGGTCGCGCACGAAGTCCACCGAGGAGAAGCCCTGCGCCCCGGCGCGCCGGTAGAACAGCCGGGCCCTCGCGCCCAGCGCCATGTCCCGGAGGACGGCGTCCACCTCCACGCGCTCGCCCGGCGCCGGGTCCGGGATGGGGTCCACCTCCAGGGTGACGGGGTGGACGCGGCGGTGGCGCAGGTCCTCCTTCAGCTTCGCGAAGAGGCTGCGGACCTTCGGCGGCGCGGAGCGGGGCAGCTCGAAGTCCGGCCGGGCCTGGAGCAGCTTCTCGTACGCCCCGCGCGCCAGGGCCTCGTCGCCCAGGTAGAGGGCGGTGAGCCCCTGCAGCCGGTAGAGCTCCACCAGCTCGTCGTCCGTGACGTCGGGGGCGTCCAGCCCGCCCTGCACCACGCCCAGGGTCTCCTGGAAGCGGCCGGCCTCCAGCAGGGCCTGCGCCTCCTCGATGGCGGCGTTCGTCGGGCCCAGCTGGAAGAGCAGGGGGGATGAGGGAGGAAGGGGCGCACGGGCCTGCGCCGGCAGGGCGAGCATCAGCCCGAGCCCCCAGACGCAGGGTGCGCCCCGCCAACCGCGGGCAGGGGTGCGCATCAGATGGAAAGCTACCAGAGCGGTGTTGAGTGGATCCATGCGGCGCGGCCTGGGGGCCCAACCCGGCGTGTTGACTGACGGGGGGAGTCCCTCTATGTTGCGCGCCCTTTTGCCGGGAAGCCTTGTAGATGGTCGTAAAGATTGAGCAAATCAAAGACGCGGGGCTGACGCTCGACGAGCCCATCGCTCCCGAGGTCCTCAAGGAGGCCCTGGAAGGCCAGGGGTCCGGCGAGGGCACCGGCTTCCAGGCGACCGGTCCGTCCACGCTCCACGCCACCCTGCGCAAGGTCAGCGGCGGCGTGCTGCTGCGGGGCGGCTTCACCGCTCATGTGGGCGCGCCCTGCAAGCGCTGCCTCGCGGACGTGAAGCTGGACCTGCCCGTGTCCTTCACCATCAACCTGGTGCCGGAGTCCCTGGCCCGGGGCGACGACTTCCTGGACGACGACGAGAAGTCCATGGAGAAGAAGGAACGCACCCAGGGTGAATCCGCGGGTTCCTTCGAGCTGAACGACACCGACGAGCAGGTTTTCGATGGCAAGACGATCGATCTGGATCCGATCGTCCGGGAGCAGGTATTGCTCGCGCTCCCGATGAACGCGGTCTGTCGGGAAGACTGCCAGGGGCTCTGCTCGCAGTGCGGCCAGAACCTCAATGAGAAGAAGTGCGGCTGTGAGCCGAAGGTCGTGGACCCTCGACTGTCGCCGCTGAAGAACATCAAGCTGAACTGACGGTCCCTATGCCCCTCGCAGGTCGCGAGGGGGGACGGGTCCGATGCCGAGGTGAGCCGTGGGAGTTCCCAAGAAGCGGACGTCGAAGATGCGCCGGGACCGTCGTCGGGCCGGCAACAACAACCTGCGGACCCCCGTGCAGGTCATCAAGTGCTCCAAGTGCAAGGAGCCCGTGATGCCGCACCGCGCCTGCGCGGCCTGTGGCAACTACGGCGGCCGTGAGGTCATCGCGACCGCCGCGGAGTAGTTGAAAGCGGAAGGCTGCCGGTGCGGCTCGTCCTCGACGCGATGGGTGGCGACCACGCCCCCGACGCCGTCGTGGAAGGGGGCGTGCTGTTCGCGCGAGCGTATCCCGGGCACGAGCTCGTGCTGGTCGGGGACGCCACGCGTGTGCGCCCCGTCCTGGAGCGCGCCGGCGCGCCCCCCAACGTGCACCTCCACCACGCGTCCGAAGTGGTGGAGATGGACGACCCCGCGACGGCCGTGTTCCGGCGCAAGCGGGACTCCTCGCTCCGGGTGGGCTTCGAGCTCGTCCGGCAAGGGGAGGCGTCCGCCCTCGTGTCGGCGGGCAACTCCGGCGCGGTGATGGCCGGCGGCATGCTGACGCTCGGCCGCATCCCCGGCGTGGAGCGTCCGGCCATCGCGGCCCTGTTTCCGGCCCTGAAGGGCGAAGGCCGCTGCCTCCTGCTGGACGCCGGCGCCAACGTGGACTGCCGCCCCTCGCACCTGGCCCAGTTCGCCGTGCTCGGCGAGGCCTACTCGCGCACCCGCCTGGGCGTGAAGCGCCCCCGGGTGGCGGTGCTCTCCAACGGCGAGGAGGAGTCCAAGGGCACGCAGCTCACGCGCGACGCGAGCGCGCTCCTGCGGCGCTCCGACCTGGAGTTCGTGGGCTACGTGGAGGGCAAGGACCTGTTCTCCGGCGACGTGGAGGTCGTCGTGACGGACGGCTTCACCGGCAACATCGTCCTCAAGACGTCCGAGGGCGTGGGCATGGGCATCACCGGCCTCTTGCGCTCCGCCATCGAGAAGCGCGGCGGCCTGCCGGAGAAGCTGGGGGCGCTCCTGCTCAAGCCCACCCTGGCGGGGCTGCGCCGCGTCATGGACTACGCCGAGTACGGCGGCGCGCCGCTCCTGGGGTTGCAGGGGGTGGGCATCGTCGCGCACGGCCGCTCCTCCCCCCGGGCCATCCACAACGCGCTCGTCACCGCGCTGCAGCACGTGCGCGCGGGCGTGCAGGAGGAGCTGACGCGCTGCATCGCCAACGCCGCCGCCTGGCTTCCTCCCCACCAGCGGGGAAGGAAGGCGGACGGAGACGAAGGGGCCGATTAGAGCGCGCCGCCCGGGCGTTGGACTCCGACGAATTCGGAGGCCCCGTGGCACGCACGCACATCATCGGAACCGGTTCCTATGCCCCCACGCGGGTCCTGACCAACCAGGACCTGGAGCGCCTGGTGGAGACGAGCGACGCGTGGATCCGCGAGCGCACCGGCATCCAGGAGCGCAGGCAGGCCGCCCCGGACGAGGCGACGAGCGACCTGGCGGTGAGCGCCTCCCGCAACGCGCTGGAGATGGCGGGCGTGGCGCCTGGAGACCTGGACCTCATCGTCGTGGGCACCGTCACCGCGGACATGCCCATGCCGTCGTGCGCCGCGCTGGTGCAGGCGAAGCTGGGGGCCAGGCGCGCCTTCGCCTTCGACGTGTCCGCCGCGTGCGCCGGCGGGCTGTACGCGCTCAGCGTGGCGGACCAGTTCGTGCGCTCGGGGCAGGTGAAGCGCGCGCTCGTCGTGGGCGCGGATCTGCTCACCCGCGCGGTGGACTGGAAGGACCGCAACACCTGCGTCCTCTTCGGGGACGGCGCGGGCGCCATGGTGCTGGCGCCCGCCCCGGACGCGGAGGACGACGCCATGGCGCCGCGCGGCATCCTCTCCACCCACCTGCGCACCGACGGCGACCTCGCCAACCTCCTCTGCATCCCCGCGGGCGGCTCGCGCACCCCCGTCACGTCGGACAACGTGGATGCAAATCTCCACAAGCTCAAGATGAACGGGAAGGAGGTGTTCCGCTTCGCGGTGCGGGCCCTGGTGGAATCCACCCAGGCGTCGTTGGGGGCCCACGGACTGGACACGGCGCAGGTGGACCACGTCATCGCCCATCAGGCCAACCTGCGAATCCTGGAAGCGGTGATGGAGCGGCTGGAGATTCCCAAGGAAAAATGCTGGCTCAACCTGCACAAGTACGGCAACACGTCGTCCGCCTCGCTGCCCATGTCGCTGGATGAGGCGCAGCGCGCCGGCCGCCTCCAGCGCGGGGACGTCATCGCGATGATGGCCATTGGCGCGGGCATGGCGTGGGGCAGCGCGGTGGTGCGCTGGTAGGCAGGACGACACAAGGAAGGACCGCAACATGGCGAAGGTCGCGTTCGTGTTTCCCGGGCAGGGCAGTCAGGCCGTGGGGATGGGCAAGGACCTCTACGAGCAGTTCCCTGAAGCGCGGGCCGTCTTCGACGCCGTGGACGACGCGCTGCACGAGAAGCTCTCCACCACCTGCTTCGAGGGCCCGGAAGAGGCGCTGAAGCTCACCGCCACCACCCAGCCGGCCATCCTCACGGTGTCGGCCGCGGTGCACGCGGTGTTCCAGAAGCGCGGCCTGGCCCCGGCGTTCGTCGCGGGCCACTCGCTGGGCGAGTACTCCGCGCTGGTGGCCGCGGGCGCGATGTCGCTCCAGGACGCGGCGCGGGCGGTGCGCGCGCGCGGCACCTTCATGCAGGAGGCGGTGCCCGTGGGCACGGGCGCCATGGCCGTCATCCTGGGCCTCACCCCGGACGCGGTGAAGGCCGCCTGCGACGCCGCGGCGGAGGGGCAGGTCGTCGCCCCGGCCAACTACAACTCGCCCGAGCAGACGGTCATCGCGGGCCACGCGGCCGCGGTGGAGCGCGCGGGCGCGAGGTGCAAGGAGGCCGGGGCCAGGCGCGTGATGCCGCTGCCCGTCTCCGCGCCCTTCCACTGCGCGCTGATGGACCCCGTGAAGCCGCGCCTGGCGGAGGTGCTGTCGGGCGTGCGCATCCAGGCGCCGTCCGTGCCGGTGGTGACCAACGTGGAGGCCCGCCCCAACGCGGACGCCGCGCGGGTGGTGCCGCTGCTCCTGGAGCAGGTGAGCGCGCCGGTGCGCTGGATTGAGTGCGTGGAGGCGCTCAAGGCGAACGGCGTCACGCACGTGGTGGAGCTGGGGCCGGGCAAGGTGCTGGGCGGCCTCATCAAGCGCATCACCAAGGACATCGAATCGTTCAACGTCGAAAACGCCGCGACCCTGGAGAAGGTGCTCGCCGCGCTGGGGGCAGCATGAGCGGCTTCAAGGACAAGGTGGTGCTGGTGACGGGCGGCTCGCGCGGCATCGGCCGGGCGTGCGCGCAGGCCTTCGCGAAGGCGGGCGCGTCCACCGTGGTCATCAGCTACGTGGGCAACGAGGCCGCCGCCCAGGAGACGGTGGGCCTGCTCCAGCAGGCGGGCGCGAAGGCGGAGGCCGTGAAGTTCGACCTGGCGGACACCGCCGCGTGCGCGGGCGCCATCGACGGCATCGTCAAGGCGCACGGCCGGCTGGACGTGCTCGTGAACAACGCGGGCATGGCCATTGACGGCCTGGTGATGCGCGTCAAGGACGAGGACTGGGACCGGCAACTGGACACCAACCTCCGGGGCGCCTTCGCGCTCATCCGCGCCGCCAGCCGGCCCATGATGAAGCAGCGCTCCGGCGCCATCGTCAACCTCACCTCCGTGGTGGGGGAGATGGGCAACCCGGGCCAGGCG
>JAFADT010000459.1 GCA_023424585.1 Pseudomonadota bacterium | reverse complement strand
AACATGCTCGCGCTCAACGCGGCCATCGAGGCGGTGCGCTCCGGCGAGCACGGCAAGGGCTTCAGCGTGGTGGCGCGGGAGATCCGCAACCTGGCGGACCAGTCCATCCAGGCCACGGAGAAGGTGCGCGACATCCTGGGGGACCTGGGCCACGCCATCATCTCCACGGCGAAGATGACGGAGCAGAGCCACTCCAGCGTCGCGGAGGGGCTGGAGCAGGTGCGCACCAGCGGCGAGCACCTGAAGGAGCTGGCCACCATCGTCCAGGACAACGCCGCGGCGGCGCGGCAGATCGCCGGGGCGGTGAACCAGCAGAACGCGGGCATCGCGCAGATCTTCAGCGCGGTGACGGACCTGTCCTCCATGATGACGGAGACGCAGGCCAGCCTGAAGTCCACCACCGGCGCGGCGAAGCGGCTGCAGGACGTCGCCAGCCAGATGGAAGGCGTCGCGCGCGCCTACCGCATCTGAGCACCGGGAGCCTCCCGTGTCCGACCTCCCCGCCGTGAAGGCCGTGCTGCTGGACCTGGGCAACGTGCTGGTGTTCCACGACAACGCGCGGCTGTTCGCCAGGCTGGCGGCGCGGGCGGGGCTGGACCCGCGGGAGGCCGCGAGGCGGCTCACCGGCGCGGGGTGGACCGCGGCGAACCGGGGCCTCCTGGACGCGGAGGGCATCCGCCGGGACGTCTGCGGCGCCTTGGGCGTGGACCTGCCCATGGAGGAGTTCGCGCCCCTGTGGAGCAGCCACTTCACCGTGCACGACGCGGTGCTGCCGCGCGTGGAGGGGCTCGCCGGGCGGGTGAAGCGGGTGCTGGTGTCCAACACCAACGCGCTGCACGTGGCCTTCCTGAAGCCCCGGCTGCCGCTGCTTCAGCGCTTCGACGCGCTGGTGATGAGCTGCGAGGTGGGGCACGTGAAGCCGGAGCCGGCCATCTACCAGCTGGCGCTCCAGCAGGCGGGCTGCGCGCCGCACGAGGCCGCCTTCTTCGACGACCTGCCGGAGTTCGTGGACGCGGCCCGCGCGCTGGGCCTGCGCGGGTACGTCTTCACGGACGCGCCCGCGTTCGACGCGCAGCTGAAGTCGCTGGGGCTGTGAGCTACCGGTAGCGCGCGACCTCCGGCTCGCCCCGGGCGGCCTCCGTCCACTTGCGCATCGCCGGCAGGCCCAGCACCGCGTCGCGGTACGCGGTGTTCTCCGGGCGGAACGGGACGCCGTAGGTGACGAAGCGGGTGACGACGGGCGCGTAGAACGCGTCCGCGATGGAGAAGGCGCCGAAGAGGAAGGGCCCGCCCTGGCCGTAGCGCTCGCGGCAGCCCGCCCACAGCGCCTGGATGCGCGCGATGTCCGCGTGCACGCCCGGCGCGTCCATCCCCGGCGCCGCCTTGCGCGCGGAGATGTTCATCGGGAGGTTCGCGCGCAGCGCCTGGAAGCCCGAGTGCATCTCCGACGTCACCGAGCGCGCCAGCGCGCGCGCCACCCGGTCCGCGGGCCACAGCCGCGCCTCCGGGAAGGCCTCCGCCAGGTACTCGCAGATGGACAGCGAGTCCCACACCAACGTGTCCCCGTGCTTGAGCACCGGCACCCGGCCGCTGGGCGAGTGCAGGGCGATGAGCGCCGCCGTCTCCGGCGTGTCCAGCGGCACCAGCACCTCCTGGAACGGCTGGCCGGTGTGGGCCAGGGCCAGGTAGGGGCGCAGCGACCACGAGGAGTAGTTCTTGGAACCAACGACCAGGGTGAGCTCGGACATGGCGCGGCACCTTACCGCCGCGCGGCCGGCCCCCCACCCTCAAC
Source organism: Pseudomonadota bacterium (assembly GCA_023424585.1). Classification (GTDB taxonomy): domain Bacteria; phylum Myxococcota; class Myxococcia; order Myxococcales; family Myxococcaceae; genus Corallococcus. The sequence goes on along the minus strand of JAFADT010000459.1, from coordinate 5,795 downwards.
CGTTCGCGGGCGCGCGCCTACGGCCCAGCAGTGAACGCACGCGCGACAGGAGCGCGCGCTCGTCGCGGCCCTCCGACGGCGGGTCGATGCGGAACACCGCCACCGGCAGCCGGATGTTCTTCAGCTCGTTGCGGCCCAGCCTCACGGGCGGCGCCTTCAGCCGGCCCTCCAACTGCGCGGCCACGGTCTCGCTGACGTAGACGGTGCCCGGGCGCGCCAGGGACTCGATGCGGGCCGCCAGGTTGACGCCCTCGCCGAACACGTCGCCGTCGCGGTGCACCACCATGCCCAGGTGCGCGCCCGCGCGAACGGACATGCGCTGCTCGGTGGGCACGGCGCGGTTGCGCGCGTCCACGGCGGCGCGCCACTCCAGCGCGAACGCCACCGCGGGCGGGCCGGACTCGAGCTCCAGGAGGAAGCCGCCCTCCTCCATGCGCTTCACCTCGCGGCCGCCGTGGCGCGCGAGCAGCCCGCGCACCAGCTGGCCGTGCTCCTCGTGCAGCGCTTGCTGTAGCGACTCATCCCGCCAGCGTTGACCTGCGGGGGCCTCCATGTCCGTGAACATGATGGCCGACATCTTCCGGGGCTCCGGAGCCTCCACCACCATCGTGCATCCTCCCTCCCCCCGGCTGAGACGCTCGTGATGCTACCGCACGACGGGCGCCAGCTCCCAACCACCCCGAGAGGCGCCCGAACGGAGACGCTCCGGGGAACGCAACCGCGCGAAGACAGAGGCGGATCCAGGTCCGCGCCCTCAACGTAGTGAGCTCCTGACGCAACGCACCAAGCACCTGGGAGGTCCTGGCTCACGGTTGTCTTGCACCCGACGCGATGCGGAGGGAGACGTCCAGTGCGCGTCAGGTGATGGGTGCGCGCCACGTCCCCGCCGGCCACGGAGGGCCCGCGGGCGATGATCCACTCAGACGAGAAGGTCCGGCAGATGGCGCGCTCGCTGCTGCCGTCGAAGCACAGGGAGGCCGCGCGCGACGCGCGGGCGCGCATCCACCGCGCGGCCCGCAAGGAGGCCCGCCAGGAGCTGGTGGAGTGGCTGCGGTTCGGGGACATGGAGCGCGACCTGCCCTCCTTCGCGCCGTGGGAGCGGCCGGAGCTCCGCATGGAGGTGTGGTGGCGGCGCGGCGGCGACAAGACGATGCCGTTCGTCCGCTGGGCCACCGCTCGCACGCGCGGGATGCGGCGGGAGGATCGCCTGAGCCACGTGCGGAGCCTGCTGCCCCGAGGCGTCATCGGCGAGCACGCGCTCGGCCACCTGGAGGGCGCGCTCGCGTTCCGGGACCCCCTCCTCGACGCGTGGCGCGCGCGCCCCTGGCTGCGCCGCGAGGCGCGGCCGCTGGACTGGGGAGAGCAGGCCCAGCTGCTGCGAGCGCTCCTGATGGAGCCCGAGGGCCATCGCACCTTCAATCGCTTCCTGCGCGAGTGCCACACCCGGTCCGCCGCGTCTCGCGGCCGCCAGCCCTGGAGCGCGGCCCTTCCGCCGCACCGCCCGCTGCTGGGGGCGCACGACGTCCTTCCCTTCCTGGACGCCATGAAGCAGCCCCCCTGGGGCACCGCGGGCCGCGACTGGGGGACGCGGGCTCCGTCGGCGCGATGGGTGTGCCTGTTCCTCCAGCGCTTCAAGGAGCACCGCGGCAGCATCCCCGCCGTGCGCGCCGCGCTGGAGGCGGAGGGCCTGCTGAGCCGTGCCGCCCCGGCGGTCCACGCCCGGAAGCCCCAGGGCCGGTGAGCCCTCCCGAACCTGTCCGACCGTCGGACAGGTTCGGGGCGCATCGGGCCCGGAGCCTCAGCGCGCCGGCGCCGCGGACGCCGCCTGCGCGCCCTTCAGCTCGTTGACCACGCGGGTGGCGCCGTACACGTGCTCCAGCGCGGCCATGATGCCGTCGCCGTGCACCGCCACCGCGCGGTTCGTCTCCGGCACGTAGAGGTAGCGGCCGCCCAGCGACGGCAGGTTGCCGTCGAAGATGAGCCCCACCACCTGCCCGTCCCGGTTCACCACCGGCGAGCCGGAGTTGCCGCCGATGATGTCGTTGGTCGTCGCCATGTCCAGCGGCGTCGCGTCCGGCACCTTCCCCTTCGCCTTCACCCACGGCGCCGGCAGCTTGAAGGGCTCCTTGCCCGTGTCGCGCCCGTATGCCCCGCCGAACGTGGTCAGCGCCGGCACCGCCTTGCCGTTGTCATCCCAGCCCTTCACCTGCCCGTAGTTGAGCCGCAGCGTGAAGGTCGCGTCCGGCGCGCCCGCCGTGCCGTTCACCAACAGGTACGCCTTCGCCAGCCGCTCGCCGTTGCGCTTGAGCACCGCCTCCACCGTGTCCTCGTAGCGCTTGCGCGACGCGCGCGTCTCCGCGTCCACCTTGCGCGCCAGGATGATCATCGGGTCCTTCGACGCGTCCACCGCCGCCTTGCCGCCCTCCAGCAGCGCCTTGCGCACCTTCACGTCGCCCAGCTTCGAGCCGCGCACCAGCGCCTTCGCCAGGTCCGCCGGGGCCTCCTTCTCCAGCACCAGGCGCACGAACGGGTCATCCGCGCCCAGCGTCTCGCGCAGCTTGTTGAAGCCGAACGTCAGCGTCAGCGCCTCCAGCTCCGCCGGGATGGGCGCCTCGCGCAGCAGCCGCTGCTTCAGCGCCGGCAGCTGGCCGTCGGTGTACTCGCGCAGGCGCTCTCCGTTGGGCTTGGGCAGCTCGTCCGCCGCGCGCACCAGCGCCTGCGCGTAGGAGAACAGGTCGGAGCGGAACGCGTCCCCCGCGCCCTTCATGCGGTAGTCGTTCATCATCCGGCGCCACGCGTCCAGCGCCTGCGCCGTCTCCTCCCACATGCCCTGCGTCAGCGCCTTCGCCTGGGGGTTGGCGTCGATGCGCCTCCTCAGCTCCGCCTCCTCCTGCCGCTTGCGCGCGAGCACCGCGGGGTCCGCCAGCGTCTCCTGCCGGCCCTTCAGCGCCTTCAGCCCGTTCTCCACGCCGCGCAGGCTGGAGCGCGCCACGCGGTAGCGCTCGGCCGAGGAGCTGGTGAACTCGCGCAGCGCGCCCCGCATCTCCGCCAGTTGGAGCAGCGTCTGGGGCAGCGCCACGTCGCGCTGGAACTCCAGCTCCGCCACCGTGCTCTTGCGCTCCGTGCCGCCCGGGTGGCCGGAGACGAAGACCAGGTCTCCCTCCTTCGCGCCCTCCTTCGCCCACGGCAGGTAGTCCGGGCTCCTGGCCGGCGCGTCGCCCTCCCACACGCGCACGAAGGACACGTCGTAGCCGTAGCGCGGGAAGTTGAAGTTGTCCGCGTCCCCGCCGAACGCCGCCATGGAGAACTCCGGCGCGAAGACGAGCCGCACGTCCTGGAAGCGGCGGTACTTGTAGAGCTGGTACTTGCCGCCGTTGTAGAGCGTCACCACGTCGCACCGCACGTCCGTGCCGGTGGTGCACGCGGCCTCCACCGCGGCCATCTCCTTCTTGAGCGCGGTGTTGAAGGCCGCGCCGGACAGGCCCCTCGTCGCCGCGTTCATCCGCTCGGTGACGTCCGTCATCTCCACCAGCTGGTTGGCTTCAATCTTGGGACAGCGGCGCTCCTCCTTCGCCGTCCTCGCCTGGAAGCCCTTCGCCAGCAGGTCGTCCTTCGCGGTCGTCAGGTCCTCGATGCAGCCGCGCACGCAGTGGTGGTTCGTCATCACCAGGCCGTCCGGCGACACGAAGCTGGCGGAGCAGCCGCCCGCGAGCCGCACCGAGCCCAGGCGCACCTTGTCCAGCCAGGCCTGGGTCGGCTCGAAGCCATGGGCCTTCTTCACCTGCGCGGAGGGAAAGGCGTCGTAGGTCCACATGCCCTCTTCCGCCGCGGCGGGGAGGGTCCACAGCAGGCCAAGCGCGAACAGTCTGCGGTACACGGGGAGTCTTCCTTCGTGGGTAGGGGAAACGGACGGTCGGAATTGTCAACGCGGCCGGGTGCGCGTCAACCGCGTGGGAGGCCGGGTATTCCAAGCCCATCCCAGGGGCGTGGGGTATGCTGGTGGGCCCATGTCCGTGAAGCACCACGTCTACCTCGTCCCCGGATTCTTCGGCTTCACCAACCTGGGCGAGCTCCTCTACTTCGGCCACGCGTTCGAGTTCCTCAAGCAGGACCTCGCCCGCCGGGGAGTCGACGCGGAGGTGGTGACGATCGTCTCCCACCCCACGGCCTCCATCCGCCAGCGCACGGCGGATCTGCTCAAGGCCGTGAGCGAGACGGCCTCCGGGGACGACGGCCCCATCCACCTGGTGGGCCACTCCACCGGCGGCCTGGATGCCCGCCTGTTCGTCAGCCCCGGCGCGCAGGTGTCGGACTCGCTGGAGCTGGAGCCCTTCGCGCGCCGCGTCCGCAGCGTGGTGACGCTGTCCACGCCCCACGCGGGCACGCCGCTGGCCACGTTCTTCCTGGGCCTCTTCGGCCAGCAGCTGCTGAAGCTCCTGTCGCTGTTCACCATGTACGTGCTGCGCTTCGGCCGGCTGCCCTTGAGCGTGGTGTTCCGCTTCGGGCACCTGATGGCGCGGGTGGATGATCAGCTGGGCTGGAAGGCCACGCTGCTGGATCAGCTCTTCGACCAGCTGCTGGGGGACTTCTCCAGCGAGCGGCGCGACGCGGTGGCGAAGTTCCTCTGGGAGGTGGGGCGCGACACGTCGCTCATCCCGCAGCTCACGCCGGAGGGCATCGACCTGTTCAACGGCGGCACGCATGACCGGCCCGGCGTGCGCTACGGCTCCGTGGTGACGCAGGCCCGGCCGCCGTCCCTGCGCACGCGGCTGGCGGCGGGGCTGGACCCGTACGCGCAGCTCACGCACACCATCTACGCGTTCGTCTACAGCCAGACGCAGCGGATGCCGCTCACGCAGCTGCCCCTGCACACGCCCGCGCAGACGGCGGCGCTGGTGCAGGCCTACGGCGCCATGCCCGGCCCCACCGCGTGCGACGGCATCGTGCCCACGCGCTCCCAGGTGTACGGCCGCGTGCTGACCGCGGTGCGCGCGGACCACCTGGATGCCATTGGCCACTTCGACCAGCCGGCGCACCAGCCCCCGCACGTGGACTGGCTCATCTCCGGCTCCGGCTTCCGCCGCCCCCAGTTCGAGGCGATGTGGAGGACCATCGGCGACTTCCTCCTGGAGGAGGAGCCGCAGCGCTAGCTACCCGCGCTTGAACACGGCCAGGAAGCGCGACTCGGCGACGCACTGCCCGTCCGTGCCGAAGAGGCGCACCGGGATCCACGCCTCCGCCTTGTCGCCCGTCGCGCGCAGCTCCGACGCGAGCTTCGCGAGCAGCTCCTCCGAGGGCTCGCACACCGCGCTCACCGCCGACCTCGCCTTCGCGTGGAAGGCGACCTCCATGCGGTTGACCAGCATCTTGTACTGGCCCGGTGGGAAGCGGCGGAAGAGCATCACGCCCATCGTCAGCTCCATCACCGTCACCTGGGCGCCCAGGTACACGCTGCCCACGTGGTTCTTCGTCTTGCGGTCCAGCGGCACCGTCGCCTTCACGCGCGCGTCCGTCACCTCGTCCACGCGGTAGCCCATGGCCGCCGCCAGCGGGACGATGTTCTTCACCGCGAGCGTCGTCAGCGCGTTCGCCGCGCCCGGCGACACCCGCCGCAACCTCTCCACCAGCTCCAACGCGAACATCCGGTCCTCCACCCTTCCCTTCTGACGGTCCGCGGCCATCCTAGCCACCCGCCGCTTCCGGCGGAGGGGCATGGTCCGCCTGGGTGAAGGCGGGGCCCGGACGGTACGGCGGGGTCCGGCGAGCGCGCCGCCACGGGGGGCGCCGCACGGCTG
>JAFADT010000434.1 GCA_023424585.1 Pseudomonadota bacterium | reverse complement strand
CGTCATCACCGGGGTGCGCAGGGTCGGGTTGTCGTCACTGATGGGGATCATGTTCGCTCGCCAGCATGGCCCCGCCGGGGGCCCCTCGGACGGCCTCGTGCGGAGGGATGTGCGCCGCCGGACGCATCACCGGGAGGCAGGGGGGCTCTACCAAACGAAGGTTGCCCGGTGGGGGCAACTCCCTCCCGGCCGGTCCCGGGCTTGGCTTTCGGGCCCGCGCCGGGCGAAATTCAGCAGCCGTCTTCCCTCTCATGGAGTCCGCAGCAATGAACCCCTCGAAATCGTCTCGCGCCTCGGCGCTGCTGGTGGTGTCCGTCCTCGCCCTCGCCTTCAGCGGTTGCGCCGCGCGCCGCCAGCAGGCGTACCTGGAGGACAAGGCCATGGGGCACGTCTACCGCAGGCCCATCGCGGAGGTGTGGCCGGAGGCGCTCGCCCTCCTCAAGGAGAAGGGCTTCTCCGTGACGAACACCCAGACCGGCTTCGAGACCACCACGGAGTGGCTGATGACCAGCGCCCCCTCGTCCCTGGGCACCTCCTACGCGCGCTACCTGGTGCGCGGCTTCGAGCGCGGGCCCGGCCAGTGCGCGGTGGAGTTCCGCCGCCAGGACCGCTCCGAGACCCGCGCCGCCGACAACACCGACGGCCGCCCCACGGAGCAGCGGGAGTCCGTGGTCGGGGCTGGCAGCTCCCAGATGAAGCGCGACTCCGAGCTGGAGTGGGAGCTGCTCCAGAAGGTGGACCCCGACGCCGCCTCCGCCCTCAAGGCCGAGGCGCAGAAGCTCGAGTAGCGCCCCCACCGTGGAGAAGGCCGCCCGCGCGGCGCGAGCCTCAGTCGCGCAGCGGCAGCTCCACGGTGAGGCCGTCGAAGGCCACCTCCACCGGGCCCTTGAACGCCTCGCGCGCCTGCGCGAGCAGCCGCCCGGGGTCGGTGTCGTGGCGGCTGGACAGGTGGGTGAGGATGAGCCGCTTCGCCCCCGCGTCCCGCGCCACCTGGGCCGCCTCGCGCGCGGTGGAGTGCCGCGTCTCCACGGCGCGCTCCTGCTCGTCGTCGGAGAAGGTGGACTCGTGCACCAGCAGGTCCGCGTCCTTCGCGGCCTGCACCAGCGCCGGGCAGGGCCGCGTGTCGCCGGAGATGACCAGCCGCCGCCCGGGCCGCGCCTCCCCCAGCACGTCCTCCGGCTTCACCACGCGCCCGTCCGGCAGGGTGATGGACTCCCCCTTCTGCAATCTCCCGAAGGCAGGCCCCTCCGGCACGCCCAGCGCCCGCGCCTTCTCCAGGTGGAAGCGCCCCGGACGGCCGTCCTCCGCCAGCACGTAGCCCAGCGCGTGGATGCGGTGGTCCACGCCCACCGCCTGCACGGTGTAGCCGTCGCGGCGCACCGCGTCCCCGTCCTTCAGCTCGTGGATCTCCACCGGGAAGGCCAGCGACTCCAGCCCCAGGTGCACGGCCTGGTGCAGGAGCCGCCGCGCGGGGGGCGGCCCGTACAGGTGCATGGGCGCGGCGCGGCCCATCATCCCCAGCGTGCGCAGGAAGCCGATGATCCCCAGGTAGTGGTCGGCGTGGAAGTGCGTGAAGAACGCCGCGTCCACGGTGAAGCCCGTGCCGAAGCGCACCATCTGCCGCTGGCTGCCCTCGCCGCAGTCGAACAGGAGCAGGTCCGCGTCCGCCTTCACCGCCAGGCCGGACAGGCCCCGATGCAGGGTGGGCTGCGCGGCGGAGGTGCCGAGGAAGGTGAGCCTCAGTAGGGACATGCCAGCGCTTCCCACGTCGAGAGTGGCCTCCTCGCGCGCGCGGAGTCCGTCCCCCGCGCGCGCGTTTCCGGGGGCATTTACCAGGGTGCGAGGGGGCGTGCTATGCAGCCGGCCCTTTCGGACCCGCCCCCATGCCTGATTCCCTGACGGTCGGCCCCACGGCCGACCCCCGCCGAGTGAAAGCCCCGGACGGCCGCCTCCTCTCCGTCCCCGACGGCTGGGCCCTCCTCCCCCCTGGCGACGCCGGCCTCACCCGCCGCGTGAAGGCCGCCGGCCCCACCTGGACCGTGGTGGAGAAGGTGGGCCGCAAGCTCTTCTCCCGGGGCGTGTGGGCGCCGGAGGCCCACATCCTCCGCGCCCGCGCCGCCCTGGAGCAGGAGCGCGCCACCCCCGCCTACGCGAAGAAGCTGGCCCAGGGCCGCGAGCGCCGCGCCAGGGAGCAGGCCGAGTACGAGGTCGACTTCGCCAACGCCGTCCTGCGCTTCCTCGCCTTCAGCCCCGCGTGGCTCCCCCACGCCAAGCGCCTGGCCGTGCTCGTCGCCGGCCACGCCACCCCCGTGGGCAGCGGCACGGTCGCCCGCACGGAGCGCATCCCCATCGAGCGGCGCGCGGAGGCCGCCGTCATCGCCTGGATGCGCCACCAGACCACCGGCTACGACGACATGCGCATCCAGCGCGTGAAGGGCGCCCGCCGCGAGGTGCGCCGCGAGCTGGCGGACCTCTCCCGCGCCGTCCTGGACCTGCACCGCCGGGACACCCCCCACGCCCCGCCCGCGTGTCCGCTCTGCTCCGCCCTCCTGCGCCCTCCGCCGACACGCCCCTCGGATTCCTGACCCGGCGTTCAGCAACGATTGGTTTATTTCTGACCGGCGGGTTAGGAATGCGGCCGCCATGCCCCGCCCCGCCGATCCGAAAGCCCGCAGCGCGCTCATCGCCTCCGCGCGGGCGGAGTTCGCGAAGCGGGGCGTGACGGGCGCGCGCATCAGCGACATCACCGCCGCCAGCGGCCTGTCCAAGGGCGCCTTCTACCTGCACTTCCCCTCGAAGGAGGCCCTCTTCGCGGCGCTGGTGGAGGACTTCCTGGCGGCGCTGGAGCAGCTGGCCACGGAGCGCAAGGCGCGCATGGACGGCTTCTGCGCGCGGCACGGCGGCCTGCCGGGCCCCCGGGACGTCGCCACGCGCTCGGAGCGCTACCGCGACTTCCTGCGCATGGAGGCCTGCCTCGACGTGGAGATGCTGGAGCTCATGTGGGCGCAGCGTGAGCTCGTCACGGCGCTCATCGTGGGCAGCGCGGGCACCGCCTTCGAGTCCGTCATGTGGGACGTGGTGGACCGCGAGGTGGAGCGCATCGCGCGCGAGTTCCACCACCTGCGCGGCCAGCAGCCGGACACGCCGGACGTGGACCCCAGCCTCTTCGGCTCCTTCGTCGTGGGCACGTACCTGCTGCTGGCCCGGCGCATGGGCCGGCTGACGCGGAAGCCGGACCTGGCCAACTGGGCCGTGGGCCTCCAGCGCCTGATGCACGAGGGCACGCTGCCCCGCGAGGCCGTGCCCGAGCCCGCCGCCCTCGCCCGCCCCTCTTCCCCGCCCTCCACGCGCCGGCGCCACGCCCGCGCGGCCAACCCGCACCGACCGCCAAGGAAACACCCGTGAAACCGTCCACGAAGCCCTCCGCCTCCCGCGCCCTCACCGCCCTGGGGATGGTCGCCGCGCTCGCGCTCACCGGCTGTGACAAGGCGGACGCGTCCGCGCCGCCCGCCGCCGCGGCCCCCGGCCAGGACAAGCCGACGCCGGCCGTGAAGGTCGTCGCCGCGCGCGGCGTGCGGGCCTCGCAGTCGGAGGAGGTGACGGGCACGCTGTACCCCGCCCAGGGCCTCCAGGTCGGCTTCGAGGTGGGCGGCCGCCTGGAGGCGGTGCGCGCCCAGAAGGGCCAGGCCGTGAAGAAGGGCGACACGCTCGCCCAGCTCAACTCCGAGATCGTGGACGCGCAGGTGGCCGGCGCGGAG
>JAFADT010000033.1 GCA_023424585.1 Pseudomonadota bacterium | reverse complement strand
GCTCCGCGGCGGGGGCATCCGCAGGGAGGGCCGCGAGCGGCGGGGGCGGGGGCGGAGGCGGCACCCGAGCGTGGGCGGGGGCCGGAGGAGGAGCGACGGGGCTCGGGGCGGCGGGCGCGGGCGTCTGGGCTTGAAGCGACGAGGCGAGCAGCAGTGCGACGGAGACCATCGGAGTTCCTTGGGTGAGGCAGGTGCGACAGCGGACCTGCAAGGGAGCGTGAAAGGGCCGGCTCCCTTTCCGGCGCGCACTTCTTAGCGCATGCGGGACACGGAGCGTCCTGACCTTCTAGTCTCCGAGAGCGGGTCCCCCCCTGGACCCGGTACGTGAGGACCCACCCTTGAGGCCCGCCCTGCTCCCGCTGCTGTTCGCGCTGTCCGCGTGGCCCGCCGTCGCCCTGGCGGCGCAGAAGGTCACCGTCCCGGTGGACGTGGGTGTGGGGCCGGCGGTGTTCGTGTTCTCCGGGCCCATCGCGGATGACCAGCTCCTGCACACGGGGCTGAAGCTGTCGGTGGACGCGGTGCTGGACAAGGAGTGGCTGCGCAAGAACCCGCGCGCCATCCCCGCGCGCTACCGGAAGCAGGCGCAGCAGATGGAGGAGGTGCGCATCTCGCCGTCCATCTTCATCCCGGACTCGCTCATCATCTCCCCCAGGTACCGGGGCACGGGGATGTACGGGGTGACGTTCAAGCCGCTGGGGCTGGGGGTGCCGCTGTCCTCCAGCCCGGTGCGCTTCAAGCTGGGCGTGGGGCTGGTGTTGACGTACGCGTACATCTTCTCCGACACGCTGCCGGACACGCACCTCCTGCGGCCCGGGGCGAGCCTGGGCGCGGACCTGGAGCTCCAGCTCGCGAAGCGCTTCCTCCTCAGCGTGGGCTGGGAGTCCACCTTCTACGTGCCGCAGGAGCTGGGCGGGCTGGGGCTGCCGGACTCCCTGGGCGACGGCATCTTCCACGTGGGGCAGGCGTATCTGCAGTTGCACTTCCGGTTCCCGTACACCACGACGCTGTAGCGCTCGCGCGCGAGCGGGGCGTGTGGCTAGCGTGCCCGGCACCATGACCCTCGTCCTCGCCACCGACGCGCAGAAGGCGCAGCGCGACGCCGTCACCCACGCCGCGTGGGGCTCGCCCCTGAGCGTGCCGCAGTACCAGGAGCGCGAAGCGCGGCTGCGCGCGCACCCGTGGAGCCGCGAGGGCATGAACACGTGGCTGTGGCTGGCGGACGACGGCCGGGTGCTGGCCTCGTGCGAGACCTTCCACACGGACAGCTTCCTCCGGGGCGCGGATGGCCAGCTCACGCAGGGGGACAGCTACGCCATCGCCAGCGTCTACACCGAGGAGGCCCTGCGCGGCCGCGGTCACGCCACGCGGCTGATGGACGCCGTCGCCGAGGAGCTGGAGCGGGTGGCGCCCAGGCCGCACTCGGTGGTCCTCTTCTCCGACGTCGGGGCGCCGCTGTATCGCCGGTCGGGCTACGTGGAGGTGCCCGCGTGGGACTGGCACCTGGACGCGACGGCCGCGCCGGAGGGACGGCCCGTGGACGGCGGGCTTCAGGAGACGGACGTGGCCGGGGCGCTCGCGAGGATGCGCCGGCCGGACGCGCCCTTCTTCCTGTGGCCCAGCGCCACGCAGGTGGACTGGCACCTGGAGCGGGAGCGCATCTACGCGGACCTGCTCGCGAGGCCCCGGCCCCGGACGTGCGGCGCCGTGGCGGGGGAGTCCACCGTGCTGTGGACCATGAACGCGCGCTACGGCGAGCTGGTGGTGCTGATGCTGGACGCGAGGGAGGCCTCCTCGGCGGAGGCGCTGCTCTCCGAGGCCCGCCGCGTGGCACATGCGGCGGGGCTCCGGCGCGTGGTGTGGTGGGAGGAGGCCGCGACGGCCCCCCTGCTCACCGGGGTCCCCGGCGCGGTGCGCGTGCAGCGGGAGGGGTCGCTGCCCATGCTGCGGCCCCTGCGTCCGGGCCTGCCCTCCGCGCCGGAGGTCCCCTTCCCTCGCGCCCTCTGGGTGTGAGCCTGGCGGCGGCGCGGCCCTCTGCGGTCAGGGTCGCGAGGCCCTGGAGCAGGGCCCGCGCCTGCTCGCGCGAGGGCAGGCCCGCGTCGTGGATCAACCCCTCCGGCGGAGCGTGGCCCTCCAGCGCTTCGCCCAGGCTCCGCAGCGCGTCCCGCCGCGCCTGACGCCGCCTTGAGGATGCGGTGGGCAGGCCTCGCAGGAGGGGTTCGAGGGCAGGTTTCCGTCCGCTTCGAGTTCAAGGGGCCCTCCGCTTTGCGCGGGCAGGGGGGTCGCACCCGTAGTCATCCCCCTCCGCCGCAGGCGAGTCCCCCAGGCAGCAGGGAGGCAGCCAACAGCAAGCCATAGAGGGTGCGGCGCAGCCTCCGGTGCTTCGGAACGCGGTCCACCGTTCGACGCGACATGAGAAACCTCCGCGCTCCCATCCCTGGAGAGCGGTCCGGCTTCCCACCTCCGGCCCGGCGGGAACAAGGACGGCGACCCCAACCCGGATGTGTCACGCGGCGACAGGTCCCCTAGGATGCACCCCATGGCCGAGCGAAGGCGCATCATCGAGGGCACCTGGAACTGCACGTCCTGTGGCGCCAGGGACATCCCCGCCCGTCACAAGAACTGCCCCTCCTGCAACAACCCGCGGGAGCTCACCGGCAAGGAGTCCGAGTTCGACTTCGGCGACGTGGACGCGGCCTCCGGCAGGTCCACCCGCGAGGGCGTCACCGACGCGCAGGCCCTGGACCTGGCCGGCGCCGGCGAGGACTGGTTCTGCGCCTACTGCGGCGCGGCCAACCGGGGCGATGGCAAGCGCTGCCGGCAGTGCTCGGCCGAGCGGGGCTCGGACGCGAAGTCCGCGCCGCTCGCGGACCTGTCCCCCAAGCCGCCCCCGCAGCCCGCGCCCAAGCCCCGCCGCTTCGGAAAGGTGGCGCTCATCGCGGTGGGCATCCTGAGCTCTTGCTGCCTGGGCACCTGCGCGGTGGGCATCTGGGGCAACCTGAAACATGACATCCAGGGCGAGGTGGTGGCGACGAGCTGGCGCCGCGCGGTGGTGCAGGAGCGCTTCGTGCCGGAGACGCGCACGGGCTGGCGGGACGAGCTGAGCACCACCTCGCCGCGCATGCCGGTGAACGGCGCGGGCGAGGTCGCGGGCGTGACGAACATCCGCGACTGCGTGTCGCGGCAGCGCGGCACCCGCCGGGTGGCGGACGGCACCCAGCGCGTGTGCCGGACGAAGACGCGCAAGGTGGCCTGCGGCACCGAGGAGAAGTGCACCCGCCGCGACAAGGGCAACGGCTTCGCGGAGGAGGTCTGCCACGACGTGACGAAGTACTGCAACGAGTCCTACGAGGACTGCAACACTGAGACGCGCTACCGCAACGAGCCCGTCTACGCGCAGCAGTGCTCCTACGACACGTACGTGTGGAAGCCGGTGGACACGCGCGAGCTCAAGGGCACGGAGGGGCCGCCGCGCTGGCCGGACCTCACCGCCGGGACGAACGAGCGGGTGCGGCGCGAGGAGGACTACACCGTGCTCGTGCGCTACGACGACGGCGGCGAGAAGCAGCACGAGGTGAAGCCCACGCGCGAGGAGGAGTTCGTCGCGTGGAAGAAGGGTCAGGGCGTCACGCTCACCGTGACGAACCTGGGCAAGGTGGAGCAGGCCGTCCGCCGCTGAGGCAGCACCGTCGAGGAGTCGCATGGAGTGCACCTGCTGTGGCGCCTGCTGCGTGGCGCCGGACATCGCCGCGCTGGACAAGCCGCTGGGCCTGCGGTGCCCGCACCTGGGCGCGGACAACCTGTGCACCGTGTACGAGCGGCGCCCCCAGGTGTGCCGGGACTACGCGGCGGACGAGGTGTGCCGCCGCATCGAGGCCCCCACGCTGGAGGAGCGCGTGAACAACTACCTGGCGCTGTTCCAGCTCACCGCGGAGGCGGAGGCGGTGCGCGAGTCCGGCTGCGCCTCCATGCGGATGGCGCGCGCCCTCCGGGAGCGGACGTGACGTTCCAGCCCACCGAGCCGTTCGTTCCCGCGCCGGGCCTTCGCGGCGCGCATGCGCAGACCATCTACGCGTCGCTCGTGCGCCCCACCCGCGCGCCGCCGCTGCGCCGGGAGCGGCGCGACCTGCCGGACGGGGACTTCGTCGACCTGGACACCTTCGACGGGCCGAAGGGCGCGCCGCACGTGGTGGTGCTGCACGGCCTGGAGGGGTCCTCGCAGGCGGGCTACGTCACGGAGGTGCTGCGGGGCGCGGCGAGGCGCGGCTGGGGCGCCACGGCGATCAACTTCCGCTCGTGCAGCGGGGAGCCGAACCGGCTGGCGCGGGCGTACCACTCCGGGGACACGGCGGACACGCTGCTGGTGATGGCGGACGTGCGCGAGCGCATCACCGGGCCCATGCTCGCGGTGGGCTTCTCGCTGGGCGCCAACGTGCTGTGCCGGCTGCTGGAGGAGACGGGAGAGCAGGCGCCGGTGGTGGCCGCCGCGTCCATCAGCGCGCCATACGACCTGGACGCGTGCTGCCGGAAGCTGGACGGCGGCGGCGGCTTCCACTGGCTCTACCGCGAGCGGTTCCTGCGCACGCTCAAGCGCAAGGCCCGCGCGAAGCTGCAGCGGTTCCCGGGCGCGTTCGACGGGGCGCGCATGGAGGCGGCGCGCACCATCCGCGGCTATGACGACGTGGTCACCGCGCCGCTGCATGGCTTCCGGGGCGCGGAGCACTACTACCGGGAGGCGTCGTCGGGGCCCCGGCTCGCGGACATCCGCCGGCCCACGCTGCTCCTGAGCGCCGCGGATGATCCGATGCTGGAGGCGCCGGTGATTCCGCCTTCCGCCCGGGACAACCCGTTCCTCAGCGTGGTGCTGACCGAGCAGGGCGGCCACGTGGGCTTCGTCGCGGGCCGCGCGCTGCGTCCGTCCTTCTGGGCGGAGGCCCAGGCGCTCACGTTCTTCGAGCGGGTGCTCGCCGGCTGATCAGCCGAAGAAGAAGGTGAGGCCGAGCTTTCCGGACGGCTGCACCTTGCGCATCATCCACGAGCGCCGCTCCACGGGAGACAGTCCGTCGCGGAAGGGCTCGTCCAGCTTCTGGAGGCTGGGGACGTCCATCTCCATGAAGCTCATGCCACCGCGGAGGAAGAAGCTGAGGCGCCGGGTGGCGTTGAACTCCAGGCCCACGTGCGTGCTGATGTACGTATAGCCCACGCGCTCCATGGAGGAGGCGGGCAGCTGCGTGCGGTCCGCGAGCCGCCGGTTCAGCGTCTTCGTGCTCGCGGCCTGCGCGTGCCCGAGCTCCCAGGAGAACGAGGGCGAGACCCTGCCCCTCAGCGGGAGCAGCGTGAGGCCCGCGCGCAAGGCGCCTCGCAGGCCGTTGTGCGCGCCACCGACGTGCAGCCGCAGGTGCGCCGAGGGCCGGAGGACGCCGGAGAGCCCCGCGCCCTCGGGCATGCCCGCGTCGAGCATCAGACCGAAGGGCGCCAGCCGCTCCGGATCATTCATGCGTCGCCGGCCTTCGCCTGGCTGTGCCTGGACCTGCGGTAGCTGAACCTGAGGTGCTGTCTGGGCCATGGCCGCGTGAGCCGCCAGGACCGCTACCGCCGCGGTGACGATGGACACCGCACCCATGAGGCTTCTCCCCGTTCCGGACATCGCGGCCACGCGCGATGAGATTTGCGAGGTAGGCCGGCTCCCGGGGGCACCTGCCCTCCGAGACCCGGCTGCGTGTTGCTCCCCCCGACCCGCCACTCCACTCCCGCCACTGCAACACGTCCGGTGCTGACTGCCGCGACGCCTCGATGCCGTTGCCGGCTGGATCGCGAAGCTCTCGCACCGCCATGTCTTGATTCACGGCCCTGCACGTCTCCCATCCGGCGACCTCGGCTGCCTTTGCCGGACTCCCCCCAAACTGCGCACTGCCCCGTCCCGCCGCCCAGCCCCGTCCCACGACCTGCCTGCTGCCTTGCTCGACCGCGCCGCCGGCCCCCCCCGTGCCGCGAGCCGAGCGGTGTTGCGTGTTGCGTGTTGCCCTGATCCGCGGTGCCGCGTGCTGTTGGCTGAGTCCCCCTCCCCAGTCCCGCCCTTCCTGCGTTGCCGCCCTGTCCTGCGTCCTGCTCCGTCCCGTGCTGCCCGTCCCCGTGCTGCGCGTACCGCACCGTCCCGCCCGTCCTGCCCCGTCC
>JAFADT010000417.1 GCA_023424585.1 Pseudomonadota bacterium | reverse complement strand
GAAGGGGGCAAGGTCATGAAGGTCGTGCGCATCACGAAGCCGGGGGGGCCGGAGGTCCTCGCGTTCGACGAGCGGCCGGAGCCGGCGCCAGGCCCCCACGACGTGCAGGTGCGGGTGCGGGCGAGCGCGCTGAACCGGGCGGACCTGCTCCAGGTGCGCGGCGCGTATCCGCCGCCGCCCGACGCGCCCCAGGACGTGCCGGGCCTGGAGTACGCGGGCGAGGTGGTGGCGGTGGGGCCGCGCGCGCGGAAGTTCCAGGTGGGGGACCGGGTGATGGGGCTGGTGGGGGGCGGCGCGTGGAGCGAGGTGCTCACCGCGCACGAGCGCGAGGTGCTGCGCATGCCCCGGGGGATGGACTTCGCGGACGCGGCGGCGCTGCCAGAGGCGTACCTCACGGCATACGACGCGCTGGTGCTCCAGGCGGACCTGCGGCCCGGGGAGGCGGTGCTGGTGCACGCGGTGGCGAGCGGAGTGGGCTCCGCGGCGGCCCTGCTCTGCAAGGCCATGGGTGTCCGGGTGGTGGGCACGGGGCGGAGCCGGGACAAGCTGGCGCGCGCCTCCGAGTGGGGCGTGGCCCACACGGCGCTGTGTGAGAGCGACCCGCCGGTGTTCGCGGACGCGGTGCTCGCGGCGACGGGAGGACGGGGCGCGGACGTGTGCCTGGACCTGGTGGGCGGCACCTATCTGCCGGAGTCCGTGAAGGCCATGGCGCCCCTGGGGCGGCTGATGCAGGTGGGCTCGGTGGCGGGCGCTCGCGCGGAGCTGGACCTGGGGCTGGTGATGCGCAAGCGGCTGAGGCTCACGGGCACGGTGCTGCGCAGCCGGCCCCCGGAGGAGAAGATGCTGCTCACGCAGGTGGCGGAGCGCCAGCTATTGCCCCTGTTCGACGCCGGCGCGCTGCGGGCCGTGGTGGACGCAGTGCTGCCCATGGCGGAGGTCCGCTCCGGGCTGGAGCGGATGGCGGGCAACGGCACCGTGGGCAAGGTCGTGGTGCGCTGGGATTGAGCCGCTACCCGGTCCGCCTGCGCGCGGGGGCCTTCTTCGCCGTTCGCCGGGGGCGTGACGCGGCGGGCGGAGCGGGCTCCAGCGCCTTGAGCACCCTGGCGGGAGCGCTCCGGCGCCACGCCTCCTTGAGCAGCGATTGCAGCAGGGGCCGCGTCACGGTGGTGAGCCGCACGATGACCATGGGCCAGTCTTGATAGTGCGGCGTGACGAGGAAGACCTCCGGCTGGGATCGCAGCAACGCCTCACGGTGGTCGAAGTCCACCTTGATGACGATGGCGTCCGCGTCCAGCACCCTCGCGAAGAGCTTGTCCCCCACCCGGAACCCGGGCGTGCCATATGACGGTCGTTCCTGCGTCGACGGGAGCGCCAGCGCCAGCGCGCGCACGTCGTCCACCGTGAGCCGCCCGCCGCGCTTCGCCACCGCCTTCTTCCGCGTCGCCATCCGCATCCTCCCTGCTCGCTCGCCGCCCGGCCGATGGGCCCACCGAAGCCATTGCGCCCGGGAAGCGGAACCGTATCCTGCGCCGCCATGGCAACCCACTTCGATCCCGCCGCCGCCGCGCAGCCGGGCTCCGGCATCTTCGGCCTCCCCCACTCCCCCGACGAGGCCCACGTCGTCGTCATCCCCGTGCCCTTCGAGGCCACCACCAGCTACGGCGGCGGCACGTCCAACGGCCCCGCCGCCCTGCTGGAGGCCAGCAAGCAGGTGGACCTGTTCGACGTGGAGACCGGCCGCCCCTACGAGCGCGGCATCGCCATGCTGGAGGCCCCCGCCGAGCTGCACGAGTGGAACACCCGCGCCAAGGAGCGCGCCCAGGTCGTCATCGAGGCCGGCGGCATCGACTCCGGCGAGGCGGAGCTGCTCGCCGCCGCGAAGGACGTGAACGGCTTCAGCGAGCAGCTCAACGCGCACGTCTACCGCACCACGAAGCACTGGCTGGAGCAGGGCAAGCGCGTGGCGGCCGTGGGCGGCGACCACGCCATCTCCTTCGGCATCATCCAGGCGCACGCGGAGAAGTACCCCGGCATGGGCGTGCTGCACCTGGACGCGCACGCCGACCTGCGCGTCGCCTACGAGGGCTTCACCTGGTCGCACGCGTCCATCTTCTACAACGTGTGCGAGCGCATCCCGGGCGTGAAGACGCTGGTCCAGGTGGGCCTGCGCGACATGAGCGAGAACGAGCACCGCTACATCGAGGACTCCGGCGGCCGCATCCACGCCTTCTACGACTCCGTCCTCCAGCAGAACCGCTTCGACGGCCTGCCCTGGAACCAGCAGGTGAAGCAGATCGTCGACAAGCTGCCGCAGCAGGTCTACCTGTCGTTCGACATCGACGGCCTGGACCCCGTGCTGTGCCCGAACACCGGCACGCCCGTCCCCGGCGGGTTGTCCTTCCCGGAGGCCACCGCGCTCGTCGCGGGCGTCGTGCGCTCGGGCCGCACCATCGTCGGCTTCGACCTGACCGAGGTGGCCCCCGGCCCCGACGGCAGCGAGTGGGACGCCAACGTGGGCGCCCGCATGCTCTACAAGATGATCGGCTGGATGCTGAAGTCGCGGCAGGCCTGAGCCCTCAGGCCACGCGCGGCAGCGACACGCTGAACGTCGCGCCCTGCCCGGGGCGCGACTCGGCGGAGAGCGCGCCACCGTGCAGCTTCGCCAGCTCCGACGCCACGTAGAGCCCCAGCGCCTCACCGCGCGCGGGGACCTCCGGGAAGGGCTGGAACAGCCGGGGCAGCTCCGCCTCGGGGATGCCCGGCCCCGGGTCGCTCACGCGCACCAGCACCTGCTCCGGGGACGCCTTCAGCTCCACGCGCACCCCGCCCTGCCGGGCCGCGTTGGACAGCAGCACGTCGAACACCTGCTCCAGGCGCTCCGGATCGAACTTGAGGCCCACCGCCTCCGGGGGCACCGTCAGCTCCACCGGCACGCCGGGCCCGGTGGTGCGGCACCGCGCGACGGACGCCTCCAGGGGCAGGCGCAGGTCGCCCTCCACCGGCCGCAACGTCACGCTGCCCGCGCTCAGGCGGACGGCGTCCTGGAGGTAGCGGCCCATCCGCTCCAGCGACTGGAGCTGCACGCGCAGCGCCTCCACCGCGCCCTTGCCGGGCGGGGGCAGGTCGCCGAGCGCGCGCAGCTGGGCCCTCGCGGCCTCCAGCGGCCCCTGGAGCGACTGCGCCACCCACCGGCTCAGCGCCTCCACGGGCGTCGCCGGCTCCGGTGGCGCGGCGGGGGCCTTCTCCAGCACGTCGTGGATCAGCGTCTCGAAGTCGGTGATTTCAAAGGGCTTGTTGAGGAACGCGGACGCATCCGGCGAGCCCTGCTGGAGCACGGCGCTCAGGAGGATGATGGGCACCTCGCGCAGCCCCGGCTCCTGCTTCAGCCGCCTGCACAGCTCCATGCCGCTCATGCGCGGCATCATGTGGTCCGTCACCACCAGCCTCGGGCGGTGGACCCGGGCGAGCGCCAGCGCCTCCTCGCCGTCCCTCGCGCGCACCACGTCGTGCCCCAGGTCCTCCACCACCTGGCTCAGGACTTCCAGCACCGCGGGCTCATCATCCGCGACCAGGACGAGACTCATGTGCAACCACCCCCTCGGGCATCAAGGCCTCACGCCGCGCCGGGACTCGCAGGGCCGCCCTGGCGCCCCAACACCGCAATCGGGCCCGGGTCAGGACGTTCTGCCTGAAAGTGCGTGCGTTCACAGCCGCGCCATCTGGTCTATGAAGAGCGGGACGCCGCTTCCAGACACCCCGGGAATGGCTGCGGCCTTCCCGACATTCAGACTGTCTTCCGGGGGACAATTCCCTGCGGCGTACGGAGGAAGGGCATGAGGGCAGCACACATCCGGTGGGGGTTCGTCCTGGTGGGGCTCGCGCTGGCGCTCCCGGCGCAGGCGGACCTGTCCCGGCGCCGGAGCGACGTGGTGGAGGTGGTGCAGAAGGTCTCCCCCGCGGTCGTCTACATCGGCACCGAACAGGAGGTGGAGTCGCGCTTCCGGGGCCGGCCCCGCTCGCCGCTGGAGGAGTTCTTCGGCCAGGGCATGGCCCGGCCGGAGACGCGCCAGCGCATCACGGGCCTGGGCAGCGGCGCCATCATCGACCCGTCCGGCATCATCGTCACCAACGACCACGTCATCCGGGGCGCGTCCGCCATCCACGTGGTGCTCGCGGACGGACGCACCTTCGATGCGGAGGTGGTGGGCAGTGACGCGAACAACGACCTGGCGGTCCTCAAGGTCAACGCCAAGGAGCCCCTGCCCACCGCGAAGCTGGGCACCAGCTCCGACCTGATGATTGGCGAGACGGTGGTGGCCATCGGCAGCCCGTTCGGCCTGAGCAAGACGGTGACGGCGGGCGTGGTGTCCGCCACGGGCCGCACCTTCCGCGCGGACGACCGCGTCTACAACGACTTCCTCCAGACGGACGCGGCCATCAACCCGGGCAACTCCGGCGGGCCGCTGCTCAACGTGGACGGAGAGATCATCGGCATCAACACGGCCATCTACGCCAACGGCCAGGGCATCGGGTTCGCCATCCCCGCGGACAAGGTGCGGCGCATCGTGGAGGAGCTCACGCGCTTCGGGAAGGTGCGCCCCGCGTGGGTGGGCATGGACACGGCGGACCTGCCCGCGCAGGTGGCCGCGCGGCTCGGGTGGGACCGCACCTACGGCGTCATCGTGACGAACGTGGATCCGGACAGCCCCGCCGCGCAGGCCGGCGTGCAGCGTGGAGACGTGGTCGCGGAGCTGGGCGGCTCGCGCATCCAGGACGCGGAGGATTTCGATTCGCGCGTGCGCGGGTATCCGGCCCGCTCGGTCTTCCCCATGGTGCTCTTCCGAGCAGGCGGCCACCGCACGGTCCAGGTGACGCCCATCGAGTTCCCAGCTCGCCTGCTTGAGTCCCTGGCGTGGGAGAAGCTGGGACTGCGCGTGAAGGAGAGCAAGGGCGGGATGGCGATCTCGGCGGTGCGGCCGGGGTCCGCTGCGTCGGAGATTGGCCTGGAGCCGGGGGACGTGCTCTTGCGGATGAACAACCAGCCCGTGCCCACGGGTGACACCTTCCGTGAAGCCCTGCTGACGGCGCGACGGGGACGTAGCGTCCTGTTGCTCGTGCGGCGCGGGCGCTACGGCTACCACCTGACGCTGCCTTTCGAAGGGCAGCGCATCTAGGCGCGACCCGGGGATTCCAGGATCGACAGGAAGGGCACTAGCATGCCGTTCCCATGAGTTCGCCTCGCTATCAGTCACTCGGCCCCCTCCTCTCGGGAGAGGGCTCGCGTGCCTTCCTCGGACTGGCGCTGGAGGAAGGCGCCACACCCCGCCCCGTGGTGCTCATCTGGGCACCGCCTGAGATCGCCCAGAACCCGGAGCTGGTGGCGCGCCTGGAGCGCGAGACGAACCGGGCCATCGTCTTCGACCACCCGAACATCCTGCGGGTGCACGGCCTGGAGAGGCTGGACGGCGGCCTGGCGCGCGTCACCGAGTTCGCGGACGGCGAGCCGCTGCGGCGCGTGCTGGAGGCGAACCCGCGCATGACGCCGGGCTTCGCGGCGCTGGTGGTGGCGGACGCGGCCATGGGGCTGCACTACGCGCACGTGGCGGGCAACGACGACGGCTCGCCGCTGGTGCACGGGGACATCCGGCCCGAGACGCTGATGGTGTCCTTCAGCGGCTACACGAAGGTGACGGGCTACGGCGCGCTGTCCGTGGCGCCGCGCGAGCGCGGTGGCAAGCGCGTGAAGAACCGCCGCGCGTACACATCCCCGGAGCAGCTGCTGGGCGGGCGCGAGGCCGTCAACGTGCAGTCGGACGTGTTCCTGCTGGGGCTCACGCTGCACGAGTGCCTCACGGGGAAGATGCCGTTCAAGGAGTCGGCGGACCCGGACAAGGCGGTGCTCAACCGCGCCCTGCCCCCGATGCCGTCGGACGTGCCGCTGAAGCTGGATGCGGTCGTGCGGCGCGCGACGACGAAGCGCGCGCTGGAGCGCTACTCGTCGGCGCTCGCGTTCCGCGAGGCGCTGGTGGAGGCCGTGGGCAAGCTGCCGACGCACGAGGAGTTCGCGGAGCACCTGGCGAAGCTGTTCCCGCCGGAGGCCGAGGCGCGCGCGGCGCGGCGGGCGACGATCGAGAAGGGCATCGCGGAGGCGCTGGCGAAGGCGGGCATGCCCGCGCCGCAGATCGCGGAGCTGATCGCGAACGGCGCGGGGCTCTCCGAGCCCGTGAAGAGCAAGGTGCCGGAGCTCTCTTCGGCGGAGGGCAGCAAGCCGGCGCCCGCGCAGCCCGTGGGTGCCACGCCGCAGGCGCCCGTCTCCACGCAGGCCCCGGCCTCCGCGCCGGTGCAGGCCACGCAGGGCACACAGGCCGCACCCTCCGCGCCCGTGCAGGCCTCGCAGGGCACACAGGCCGCACCCTCTGCGCTCGCGAGCGCGCAAGCCTCGACGGCCAAGCCCGGCCCGCAGGCTCCGACCGCCGCGCCGAGCACCGCGAGCCCGGGCGCGGGTCAGGGCGCCACGCCTGGAACGCCCTCCCCTGCCTCCACGGAGACGCGGCCCGCGGGCCCCATCTTCGGTGGAGCGGCGAGCCCCGCGGCGCAGGTCGTGGCGGCGAAGAAGCCTTCGCGTTCGTGGGTGCCGTTCGTGGTGGGCGGGCTCGTGCTGACGCTCGGCGCGGGCGCGGTGGTCATCCAGCGCCAGCTCCAGGGCACGATGACGGTGGAGACCTTCGACGCGGGCCTGCCCGTCGTCGTGGCCGAGCCCTTCGACGCGGGCATCGAGGACGCGGGCATCGAGGACGCGGGCGTGGACGCCGGTGTGGACGCGGGCCCGACGATGGGCATCCTGGATCTCACCGTGGAGCCCCGCGTGGAGGTCACGCTCAACAACGCGCTGCTGGGCCGCACGCCGCTGTCCGCGTCGCTGCCGCCGGGCAAGCACCTGCTGACGTTCACCAACGGCGCGCTCGGCATCTCCGTGTCGCGCACGGTGACGGTGGCTCCCACGGGCCGCTCGGCCTACCAGTTCTTCCTCAACAAGGCCTTCATCAACGTGCGAGGCCCCACGGGCGCCAACGTCTCCGTCGACGGCAAGCCCGTGGGCGTCGTCCCCGTTGACGAGCTGGACGTCTACGAGGGCTACCACCGCCTCAACGTCAACGTGGGCCCGTCGCACTGGCAGAAGACCTTCACCATCGAGCCCGGCCAGCGCGTCAACTTCGACGTGAACTTCCAGGAGCCTCAGGAGGCCGTGGAGGAGTAGCGCCGGCGGGGCCTCCAGCGCGCCTTCGCGCCCCGGTCCGCCGTAGACTCCTCCGAATGCCTGCTCCTTCGCGTCCCAGGGCCCTCCCGCGCCGCGCCACCCTCCTCTCCTGCCTGCTGCTCACGGCGGCATGTGGCCGGCGCGTGGAGTCCGACAGGACCGAAGCCGTGGGCTCCGCCGTCGTCCGGCACGTGAGGACCTGCCAGTGGCTGGACTGGGAGAACACCTCCTGCCGGGTGGACTCCGTGATGACGGCGGGCTCCCGACGCATCGAGGGCGTCTATTCCACTTCGGCGAGCCCTCAGGGGGAGCTGGCCCTCGTGAACCTGAGGCAGGGGGACAGCCTGCTCATCGACACGCGCTCCGGAGCGGTCCGCACGACGCTGCCCGCGCAAAGCAGCGTCCAGGAGTGGTGCGGCGACGCGGAGCTCGTCCTCTCCGTGCCCGTGATGGACTCCGGCGCCACCGGGGAGCGCGGGGGCTCCCACCTGGAGCACGTGTGGCTTGAACACGGCACGGAGGTCCACCGCGCCTCTGTCTACCGGGGCTCGCGCCACGTGCCCCGGGTCCTCTGCGGCCCCGACCACACGGTGGCGCTCGTGCTCGCGAACACCCACGACGGGCCGCCCATCGAGCTGCACCGCTGGAGCGCGGACCAGGGCCTCCAGCCCGTCGAGACCTGGCCCGGGGACATCCCTGGCGGGAGTGCCTCGGACCTCGTCCTCTCCTGGACCGACGCGGGCCGACCGGACTGGTGCGCGCGCAGCCGCCCCTACTCCCTCAACACGTGCGTGCCACCCACCCGTCCCGCGGCTCCCCACTGAGTCGGCCTGCCCATGTTCACCGCTGTGGCGCCCTCCAGGGGTGCCGGGCCAGCAGTGGTCTTACGCGCAGCCACACGAGTAACGACAGTAGGTCATCCCCTTCTGGCAATTGCTCTCACAGAAGGGATAGGGATTGACCAGGCAGTTGGCCAGACAGGTGTCGCGGTACGCGGCGCAGGAATCACAGCATTCCTGCGGAGGAGCGGACTCCACGCCGCCGGGGGGCTCCGCCATCGCGGTGGAGGCAGCGGCGAGGAACCCCAGCGCACAACCCAAGACTCCCGCCTTCCATTGGATTCGCATACGACATCCTCCGTGATTCGTGGCATCGAGGCAGTGACGCACCGCCGACAGCCATGACTCTCCGCGAGAGGCTTTGTAGGAGTCAACCGGGAACCCATCGCCTGATGGCCTTCGGGTGAGCCTCCCCGCCGCACGAGACAAGGGTTCGGGACTTCACGTTGGGAGAGCGCCCCGACCCCGAGCGCTTTCCTCACGTTAGGCTTGCCTCCATGGCCACCCAGCACCGCGTCTATCTAATCCCCGGCTTCTTTGGCTTCACCCAGATGGGTGACAAGGAAACGGAGCGCATCGCCTACTTCCAGAACGTCCCCCAGCTGCTCCAGCAGCGGTTCAGGGCGCGCGGCATCGATGCGCAGGTGCATGCCGTGGCCTCCTCCCCCACCTCCGGGCTGGAGGCGCGCGCCCTCGACGTGTTCCGGGAGATGGCACGGACCGCGAACGAGGACGACGCGCAGCTCCACCTCGTCGGACACTCCACGGGCGGGCTGGATGCGCGGAGCGTCGTCTCACCGCGCATGGCCCGGGAGGCCCCGGACTTCGTGAAGCGCGTGCGCTCGGTCGTGAGCATCTCCACCCCGCATTACGGCACCCCGCTGGCCAGCTTCTTCCACCAGGATGGCGTGGGGAAGACGCTGTTGCGCTACCTGTGGCTCTTCACCTTCTTCACCCTGCACCGCAAGGTCATGCCCTTGCGGACCGCCCTACTCCAGGCGTGCTACTGGCTCGTCCTGAGGAGCGAGGAGGCGAAGCTGCCGCCCAACTTCTTCAACCAGGTCTTCCGGCTGACGTCGGACCTCTCCGACCGCGAGCGCGAGGAGCTCATCCACTTCTTCAGCCAGGTGGGCGAGAACCAGGCGCTGATCCAGGACCTCATGCCGGCCAGCACGCGGGCCTTCAACGCGAACACCGCGGACCGGGAGGATGTGCGCTACGGCTGCGTCGTCACCGGCGCGCCGCCCCCCAAGCTGCCCCTTCCCCCGCTGCCCACCCCGGACACGCTCCTCTACGGCATCTTCTGCTTCCTGTATGGGAAGAGCGCGCCCCAGTCCCCGGAGCTCCAGCTCCCCCCGTTCACGGCGGCCCAGACCCAGGCCCTCCAAGACGTCCTCGGCAGGAACTTCGAGTCCCGGAGCGACGGCATCGTCCCGAGCCGCGCCCAGGTCTGGGGACAGGTCCTCCACGTCGCGAACGCGGACCACATGGACGTCATCGGCCACTTCGACCAGTCCCCGGACCATATCAGCTGGCTGAAGTCAGGCTCCCACTTCCAGGAGCCGCAGTTCCAGGCGATGTGGGAGCGGATCATCGACTTCACCGTGGGCAGCGCCGCGGCGGCCCACCCAGGCACCCCAGCGCGGGAACGCGTGCCCGCCAACGGCTGACGCCCGCCCCGCCTCGACGAAGCACCGCGCGGCTCCACGAGCGGGGCCAGGGAGCATCAACCCCGCCGGAGCAGCTCGGCTCGCATCGCCTCCACCGCGTCCTTGGACTCCTTCAGGCCCTCGCCGTGGAGGTCGCGGTAGAGCTTGATGGCCTGGATGAGGTTGTTGTCTCGAATGGCGCGCTCGAGGGCCGCGTGCGCTTCCGGCTCGGACACCTCACGGCGCCCGGGGGCCCCCACGAGCGCCCGGCCCTCCCGCATCATCGCCTCCACGGCGTCCTTCGCCTCCTTCAGGCCGCTGCCATGGAGCTGCCGGTGGAGCTTGATGGCGTCGAGCTTCTGCCCGGACTGGATCAGCTCCGCCAGGCGCGCCTGCCCCTCCTCCGGAGACAGCGCGACGGGCGGCGCCGAGGACTGCTGACGCTCGGCCGAGCGCCACCAGCGGCCCAGGATGGCGCCCACGACCACCGCGATCACCAACAACACCAGGAATGACGGGGACATCCCACAAGCATACCGAAACAGGCGTCAGACGGGCGCCACTGGCTGCTCGTCCGGTTCTTCCGGTCGCCGCTCCGGGGGCGCCATGAACTCGGGGCCCACGGGGTCGCGCACGGACTCGTTCACGACCGAGTCCGTGTACGCCAGGGCCTCGCTGTCGAGGCTCCAGCCCACCACGTCCCGCAGCGGCTCCAGCTCGCCGGGGTGACGGGCGCCCCACAGCGCTACGGTGACGCCCGGCTGATCCAACACCCACCGGACCGCGAGCGGGAGCACGCCCTTGCCGTAGCGCTCGCGCGCGAACTGCGCGAGCCGCTGGACGGCTTGCAGGTACTGCGCGTAGCGCGGAGGCTGGAACTTGGGGTCTGTCTTTCGCAGGTCGTCCCCCTCGAAGCGGGTGTCCTCGCGCATGCCTCCGGTCAGCAGCCCGCGGCAGAGCGCGCCGTAGGTCAGGGTGGCTAGCCCATTCGCGCGGCACCAGGGGACGATGTCCTCCAGGGCCTGCCGCTCGAAGAGGTTGAGCGGAGGCTGCGCGGAGGCGAGCGGCGCCACACGCCGGAAGCGCTCCATCGCCTCGATGGAGTAGTTGGAGACGCCGATCGCGCGGATCCTTCCCGCGCGCTGGAGATCGAGCAGCGCCTGGGCCGTCTCCTCGTAGGGTGTATCGAAGTCCGGCCAGTGGACCTGGTAGAGGTCGATGTAGTCGGTGCGCAGCCGCCGCAGCGAGACCTCGATCTCCTCGAAGAGCCGCCGCCGCGACGAGTTGCGGATGACGCCGTCCCCGCGCTGCTCCAGGCCCACCTTGGTCGCCACGACGACGCGCTCACGCCCGCCTCGCTCGGCGATCGCCCGGCCCACGACCTCCTCCGAGTGTCCGAAGCCGTAGGCCGGCGCGGTGTCGAGGAGCGTGACGCCCAGGTCGAGCGCCGCGTGGATGGTCCGCACCGACTCGTCGTCGTCGGTGCCCCCCCACTGTGTCCCGCCCATGGCCCAGGTCCCCAGACCTACCCGGCTGGCAGGGGTCGAAACGCCGGGAATCGATGCGTACTCCATGGCTCACCTCCGTGTCCGTATGGCAGTCCTCGCGCGGGGCGCTGCTTCATGCCCTTCGCCGCGATGCCTCTTCGGTGTGCACCGCCCCCCGGCGAAGCAAGCTGTCGTCCAGCATGGGCGGGGAGCCACCTCCCCCTCCCCAGCGCATGAGGGAGCGGCACGGTCGCACGGTGCGACCGGCCGGCGCCGGCTCCCGTCCGTGAGGGCGTGCGGTGCCACCTACGTCTCCGGGCAGGACGTGCCGCTCAGCGAGCTCGGGAAGAAGCTCGGGCCCCTCGACGTCATCGACGAGGCGGTGGGCGTGCCGAAGGTCGCGTTCGCGGTGCTCGAAGCGCCGGGCTCCAGCGGGCTCTCCATCTTCACCGGCATCCCAGCGCACGGCACCCCGAGCCCCGTGGACGGACACCCCACCCACTCCTGGATGCCCATCCAGGAGGCGCCCGCGCCGCGCACAGGACGCGGTGGCATCCAGCAGGTGGTGCGGCTCGCGTCGAGCCGACGCGGCTGAGGCTCCCTCCTCTGGCCGGACACTCTGGGACGGGTCGTTGCGTGGGCCGCCAGCACATCCCAACTTCCGGACATGTCCTCCCCCCTCGAGCACTACGGCCTCATCGGCGACCAGACGACCATCGCGCTGGTGTCACGCACTGGGTCCATCGACTGGATGTGCCTGCCACGCATCGACTCGGATGCCTGCTTCGCCCGGCTGCTCGGAACCCACGAGCACGGCTCCTGGAGTCTCCGGCCCGCGGCGGAGGTCCGGTCGGTCCAGCAGCGGTACCGGCCGGAGACGCTGGTGCTGGAGACGGAGGTCACCTGCGACAGCGGCAGGGCGCGCGTCATCGACTTCATGCCTCCGGGGGAGGTCGAGCACGACGTCATCCGCATCGTCGAGGGCCTCGAAGGGGAGGTCCCGATGCATGCGGACCTCCGGGTGCGCTTCGCCTACGGCAAGCTGACTCCGTGGATCCAGTGCGACGGCCTCCGCGCCACCCTGACCTCGGGTCCGGACTCGCTCGCGTACAGCAGCCCGGTGCCATTCGAAGCGGACTGGGACGAGGCTCGCCTGGAAGCGGACTTCGTCATCCGCGCGGGCGAGCGGCTCCCCTTCTCCCTGACGTTCTACGAGTCGCACCGGGCCGCGCCGGGGCACGCCGTCGACGCGGAGCGGGACCTGGTGCGGACCGAGCGGCACTGGCGCGAGTGGGCCAGCCGGTGCCGATACGAGGGCCCCTATCGCGACGCCGTGGTGCGCTCGCTCATCACCTTGAAGGCGCTCACCTACGAGCCCACCGGCGGCATCGTCGCGGCGCCGACCACGTCGCTCCCCGAGGAGCTCGGCGGGGTCCGCAACTGGGACTACCGCTTCTGCTGGCTTCGCGACGCCTCTCTCACGATCGAGGCGCTCCTGCGGAGCGGCTACCTCGAGGAGGCGCGGGCCTGGCGCGACTGGCTGCTGCGCGCCGTGGCCGGAGCTCCGGCCGAGGCGCAGATCATGTACGGCGTCGCCGGCGAGCACCGCCTCACCGAGGTCGAGCTGCCGTGGCTCCCCGGCTACGAGGAGTCCCGGCCGGTGCGCATCGGGAATGGCGCGTACGATCAGTTCCAGCTCGACATCTACGGCGAGACGCTGAACGCCATGTACGAGGCGCGCGTGTTCGGGATGCCGGAGGAGGGCTCGCTCCCCTGGGACATGCTGCGGGTGCTCGTCGACTTCATGGAGAAGAGCTGGCAGCGTCCGGACGAGGGCATCTGGGAGATCCGCAGCAAGACCCATCATCACTTCACGCACTCGAAGCTGATGGCCTGGGTGGCGGTGGACCGAGGCGTCCGATTCGTCGAGCAGTTCGGCGCCAACGCGCCGCAGGAGCTGAAGAAGCGCCTGTCCCG
>JAFADT010000319.1 GCA_023424585.1 Pseudomonadota bacterium | reverse complement strand
TTGCTGCCTGCCGGACGCCGGCTTCTCGGTGGGGGCGCGGCTTCTATCCCTTCGCCGCGTTCGCTGTCAACCCGCTCGTTGACTGCCCTATTTCCTTGTCGGTGCTGCGCTCTCCCCGAAGTGCCTTCCGCGCCAGTGCGCGGGCTTCGAAGCGAGGGGCGCGGCTTCTACCACCGCCGCATCCGCGATCAACCCTTTTGGTGGCGACCGCTTGCTGCTGTCCGCTCCCAGGTTCCGAGCTGCTGCCTTCGGTTCCGTTCGAGCGGGGCGCGGCTTCTACCTCTTCACCGCGTTCGGGATCAACATCCTTCGTCGATCCTTTTCTTCCTCCGCGCGGACTTCCCGTAGCCCGAGGGCCAGCGGTTCGTTGCGCGGGGGTCCACTCTCTAACGCTTCGGTTCGGCGACGTCAAACCCTGATTGATCCGGGCCTGATCATCCGTCCCGACCGCCGGGGATATGGGCACGCCGTTCCGAGGTGTGAACCCCCAACTCCGGCCTTCCTCGTTCGCCGTCACTTCCCTCGGCGTGCCGCCTGCCCCTCGTCCAGTGGGGCGCGCCAGCGCGTCCCGAAGAGCCCGTCTCCGAGCGGAAAGGTGATGTTGAAGTTGTGGCGGCCCATCCGGGTGGGATCGTGGTGCACCTGGTGGTGGCGCCGGAGGAAGGCGACACCGGGCAGCCGGGCGCTCCAGTGGCTGCCCGGCAGGTGCGTGGCGAAGTGCACCCACTCGTACGCGAGGTAATAGCCGAGAGCCGTGGCGACGAAGAGCCAGCCCGCGTTGGGGGAGATGAGCAGGAAGCAGAGCGCTCCCAGCGGGGCGGCGATGGCTCCCAGGAAGAAGAGGAGCAGCACCGGCGGGAAGAGCACCATCTTGAAGTCCCGGGGGGACTCGTAGGCCATCGCCTCATGGGTGAAGAAGCGGTGGTGCTGGACGGTGTGCCGCTCGAACACCCGGCCCAGGCCCCGGGTGCGGTGGTGCATCGGCCCCCGGTGGCCGAGGAACTCGACCGTGTTGGCGAGCGCGATGACCGCGGGGACTCCGAGCAGCTCCCAGAGGCGGGGCGCCTCCACCCGGCTCAGCGCCAGGGCGATTCCCCCCAGGCAGACGCTGCTGGTGAAGACGAAGTGAGCCTGCCCCCGGTAGCCGGGCCCGATGCCACGGGCCCGGTACTGCTCACGGAAGGCCTGGACCTGGCGGGGGACGGGGCGCATTTCCATGCGCTCGAGCGTAGCGCGCCCGGCGTCCCCGCCGCGCACGGTCAGGAGCGCTTCGGCGCCTTGCCTTCCGAGGGCTCATCCTTCCGGCGCGCGAGCGACTTCTGCAGCTTCTGCATGCGCTCCTTGATGAGCTTCTGCTTCAGGCTGCCGAGGTGCTCCACGAAGACGTGGCCATCCAGGTGGTCGATTTCGTGCTGGAGCACGTGCGCGAGCCGACCGTCCGCCTCCAGCTCGTGCCACTGGGCCGTCTTGTCCTGGTAGCGGACCTTCACCCGCTCGACGCGGGGGCACTTCTCCCACACGTCCGGCACGGAGAGGCACCCCTCCTCGTACTTCACGCTCCCCTCCTTCGAGAGCATCTGGGGGTTCACGATTTCGAACTGGGTGCCGTCCTCGCGCCCGACGATGGCCACGCGCAAGGAGACTCCCACCTGGTTGGCCGCGATGCCGATGCCCTTGGCTTCCGCCATGGCCTCCGACATCTCCTGGAGGAGCGTTTCGAGCGCCGGTCCGAAGTCGGTCACGGGCTGGGTGGGCGAGCTGAGAACCTTGTGGGGCCAGATGACGATGTCGCGAGCCATGCGGCGGACTCTGCCACGCGGTCCCTTCCATTGCTCGGCACTTTCCGTCCGCTGCCCCTCCGGGTTCCCCCGAGCGCGCGACCGGACGGGTCTGATAGACGGGCGGCATGCACCCGCACTCCCAGCTCATCACCGACTTCTACTCCGCCTTCCAGCGGCGCGACGCGGACGGCATGGCCGCCTGCTACCACCCGGACGTGGAGTTCAACGACGCCGTGTTCCAGGGGCTGCGCTACGCGGGGGTCACCTCCATGTGGCGCATGCTGCTGGAGCGCGGGCACGACCTGGACGTCGTGTTCAGCCAGGTGGAAGCCGATGACCGCACCGGCCGTGCCCACTGGGACGCGCGCTACACGTTCAGCCAGACCGGCCGGAAGGTGCTCAACCGCATCGACGCGTCC
Source organism: Pseudomonadota bacterium (assembly GCA_023424585.1). Classification (GTDB taxonomy): domain Bacteria; phylum Myxococcota; class Myxococcia; order Myxococcales; family Myxococcaceae; genus Corallococcus. The sequence goes on along the minus strand of JAFADT010000319.1, from coordinate 5,388 downwards.
TTCGAGTTCGCCGACGGGAAGATCATCCGCCACACCGACCGGTTCCCCTTCTGGACCTGGTCGCGGCAGGCGCTGGGGCCGGTGGGATGGGCGCTCGGGTGGACACCGCTGCTCCACAACAAGGTGCGCGCGCAGGGCGCCGCGGGCCTTCGCAAGTACATGAAGGAGCGCGGCCTCCAGGGGCCGTGACTCACTCCCTCACGTCGAGCGTCTTCAGCGTCACCGGCCCTCGGGCGCCCTGGCGTGACAGGGTCGCCTCGCAGCGCACCTGTCCCATCCAGTCCGTGTAGCGCAATGACGCCGTGCCGTCCGCGTGCAGCCACAGCGTCGCGTGACCGTGGTTGCCCCGGTCCTGCCGCACGCCCGTCCACTCCGGGAAGCGCGGCCGGGCTTCGAAGAAGCGCACCGGCGCCACCGGGTCCTCCGGGGCATCCCTCCGCTCGGAGGGGAAGCCTCCATGGCCCAGGCTCGCGCCGAGGAAGGGCAGGCCCGGTGCCCGGTCGTAGAGCGCCCCGGCCTGGGCCCCTCCCCAGCACCAGAGGTCCACCCACTCGCGCTCCACGACGAGCGCGCGAAGGTCCTCCGTCACCAGCGGGGCGAGCCGCTTCGCGGCCGGCTCGTAGGGCGCCGCGTGGCTCAGCAGGATGTTCATCGCGCCCCGCCGGCGCCCCTCCGACAGGCGCTGCTCCAGCCACTGCAACAGGGCGGGCTCGCGGTGGCGGCCCGCTTCGAACCAGGCGGTGTCCAGGCCGATGAGTTGGAAGCGCTCCGCGGCGAGGCAGAAGTAGCTGCCCTCCTGCGGGTGACGGGGGCCCGCGCCCCGCCGCTCGTCCAGGTAGCGGAAGTAGGCCCCCGCGCCCGAGCGCATCTCCGGCGGCGCGTTCAGCGTCAGCAGCGCCGTCGTCCCGAGCAGCGGCTCCAGCGGCTCCGCCACGTGCGCGTCGAACTCGCCCTGGCGGCCCGAGTAGAAGACGCCGCCCAGGTGCACCGCGCAGTCCAGGCGCTCGCCGCGCATCACCAGTTGCCGGGCGATGTACCGGGAGACATATTCGCCCGTGCCGAAGTCACCGAAGAGCGCCACCTCCACCGGCTGGCCCGGCTCCGGCGCTCGCAGCGGATAGACGAAGCGGCTCTTCGCGCCGAAGTGCCAGCGGAACGGGGCCTGCCGCGGCGCCGCGCCCTGCTCCAGCCACACCGGGCCGCTGAACAACAGCCAGCCGCGCAGGTCCGCCTGGGGCTCGAAGCGCGTGCGCGTGGGGTCGATGGGGATCTCCTCCGTCATGAGCGGGAAGGTGAAGTCCGCGGGCAACCCTCCCATCCCCTGCCGGGCGTGGCGCGCCGTCGCGTCCAGCTGCTCCTGGAGCTGGCCGGGGTCCGTGAAGAGCAGCTCGAGCTCGCGCAGCGCCTCCACGAACGCGCCCACCGTGACCCTCGCGCCCAGGCTGCTCTCCGTCCAGCGCAGCACGTCCTCCGGCTCGCGGAGGAAGGCGGACTTGAGCGCCTCCAGCTCCTCGGGACCGAGGAGGGGCAGGTCCGTGTCCGCCGGCGGCGGCGCCTCCGCCGGCGCGGCCCTGCCTGTCGCGGGCGGCCGGTGGCCGAGCGACTCGTAGAGCGGATTCCACCTGCCTTCCATGCGTCCCCCTCGTGCTGACATCGGATGGGCCAGGGACGCATTCTCCCAGGCAACCCCGACATCCCTGTTCACCCTGGGGTGCCGGGAGAGGGGCCGGCACCCAGGTCCACGCTTCAGGGCGTGGCGGCTCCCGCGCCTTCCTTCCGGAAGGTGTAGAGCGTGTAGTGCGAGCCCGTGGCGAAACCGGGCAGCTTGAGCGGGTTGAACACGCTCAGGTTCGTCATCACGCCGCCCACGAAGCCCGGCGGGACCTCCACCAGCTTGAGCGCGCCTCCCGCGAGCACCACGCCCGCCTGGGGCTGGTCGTTGCTCACGAGCACGCACTCGCCCTGCGCGGTGAAGGCCCCCGCCGGCAGGAGGAAGCGCGCGTGGAACGGCACCTGCGTGCCCGGGGTGAAGGCCCGGTCCGTCAGCCGGAAGCAGGCCGTGGCCGAGCCCACCCTTTCGTAGCCGCCGTCGCCCGCGGGCACGTAGAGGCCCGCGCCCAGCTTCACGGTGGGCGCGAAGGGCGCCGCCGCGCACACCGCTTCATCCGGTGGCGTCGCGGCGTCCTCCTGCGAGCGAAAGGCATACACCCACTCCGCGCCGGACCGCAGCCGCACCGAGCCCCCCGCCTGTCCGTGAGCCATGTTCACAAACCCATCCCCTTTCAAGGACCTCGGGGACCGCGCTCCGGTCACTGCCAGGACAGGGCGTACTCCGTGTCCACCGGGCCCGTCTGCCGGCCCTTCACCTGGACGCCCCGGGCGCCCAGCGCCTCGATGACCGCCTGGAGCACGCCCTCGTGGTACGCGGGCGGCATGAAGTCCCGCTTCATCACCAGCCGGCCCGCGCGGTCGCCGCTCCAGTCCACGCTGCGCTCGCCGTAGCTCACCGCCGCGCGGTAGCCCGTGGGCAGGTTCGACACCAGGCGCTTGGGGCTGTCCCCCGCGAGCAGCAGCAGCGTCTTGCCCGCCGCCGAGGACAGGAAGTCCGTGGTGGCCTGCGTGCCCATCTTGCGCAACATCGCGTCGAAGCCGCCCAGCTGCGGCCCCATCAGCTGCGCTCCCGTGAAGGACAGCTTCAGGAAGCCCGACACCGGGTAGTTGAAGAAGTCCACGAACTTCTTCTCAGACACCGCCGCCAGGCACTTCTCCACCGCGGCGTCGCCGCCCAGGATGCGCACCGCGTTCAGGGCGCCGTTGAAGAACATGCCTCGGGCCGTGTCGTCGGGCGTCGTCAGGGCCAGACGCTTCTCGAGGTCCTGGGCGATGGCCGGCTCCAGGGTCGTGACTTCCTTGCGCTGCTCGCTCATAGAGGGGGGAATCTCCGGGGGGGAGGAGATGAACACCCGTGCGCGCTACAGGCGCACGAGCTGGGCCCCATAATGAACGTTGGCACCGACAGCCGCCACCACCACCAGCTCGCCACTGCCGAGTGAAACACGACCCTGCTCCAGGTCGTCCGCCAGGAGAATCAACATCCCGGCCGCGGACGTATTGCCAATCCGGTCCACGTTGCAGGCCACGGACTCCTGCGGCAGGCCCGCGCGGCTCACGAACGCGTCCATCACCCGCTTGTTGGGCTGGTGGAAGTAGTAGCGCTTCACCTGCGCGCGCAGCGCGGGCGTGAGCACCGCGTCCAGGCACTTCTGCATGTACTCCGGGTAGCTGCGCGCGACCTTGAAGCCATCCACCACGAAGGCCAGGTCGGCCGGGCGCGTGCGACCTGGCTGGTAGGGCAGCTTCAGCATGCCGCCGCCCCGGCGCGCCACCAGCTCCGCGTACGCGTTGCCGGAGAACGAGGAGAGGATGCCCGGGCCGTCCTCCGGCCCCTCCTGCCTGCGCAGCACCACCGCGCCCGCCCCGTCCCCGAAGACATACATGGACAGGTAGGCGTTGAGGGCCTTGGGGCGGCCCGGCGTGGGCGGCAGCTCGTCCGTGTAGACCTCCCGGTTGAGCAGCGGGGACGTGAACGCCGAGGCCACCACCGCCACCGTGCGGAAGCGGCCGCCGTCCATCATCTTGCGCACCAGGTCCAGCACGTAGGGCGTGCCGCCGCAGCCGTCGTCCACCACCAGCGCGAAGGCGTCCTCGCGCAGGCCCAGCCGCTCGTGCAGCGCCATGGCGTCGTGGTTGAAGTGCGGCGCGTCCGGCGTGCACGTCACCACGAAGAGCGCGTCCAGCTCCTTCGGATCCACGCCGCCGCGCGAGAGGGCCTGGCGCAGCGACACCTCGCACATGTCCGTGTTCGTCGCGGGATAGAGGCGCCCCAGCACGTCGTCCGGCGGGGGGATGGCGCGGCCCGTCTCGTCGTCGAAGTCCCAGAGGAACCGGCGCTCCTTGATGCCAATCTTCTCTTCGATGCGGGCCGCCGACCAACCGGGGATCGCCTTCGCGATCCGCTCGTTGGAGATGGTCCTCGCGGGGACGAACGAACCTGCTCCCACCACGCACACCCGTTCGGTCATTTCCATGGCCTCGCGATTTCACAGCCTTGCCGGACGGGATGGATTCCCCGGCAGACGAGGACAGAGCATGTTCCAGGCCACTTCCTAAGTCTTTGGAAAGACGGAGTTCCAGTTCCTGGATACGTCATCCGTGAAGTACAGGTGAGGACAGAATCGTCCTGGATACCTGGAAAATCAGCAGGATGCGAAATGCTTCAAAGATGAAGCCACCGACGTGAATTGAAATACACGCGATGTGTCAATTCACTCCCGGTGGCACCAAAGACACACATGGTGTCTGGCATTGAGCAATCCTGTCGACGACCCGCGCCGGCAAGGGTCCGCCGCCCCCGACCGGGCGGGCGGTGGACGGAACAGCAAGCCCGCGGCGCCTCCCCCCCATTTCCAGCAGGTCGCACCGGGCTCGGCCCCCATTACGCAGGGCGCCGAAAATCGGATTTCCCGCAAAGCCGCGCGGGCTCCCCTTCTCTTGAGCGGGACGACGCCGGGTGGATCGCCCGCGACCGATTTTCAGGGTCGCGGGGTCCGCGGCTCCGCTCAGAAGGGGATGTTGTCGTCGTCGCCGGGGGGCGGGATGTCGCCGTCGTCCGGCGGATTGCCGTAGCCGTAGCCACCGCCGCCCCGGCCTCCGCCGCGCGCGGGGGGCTCGCCACCGCCGCCCTCGCCGCGCTGCCGGGCGATCTCCGCCTCGATGGCGGCCAGGAGCTGGCGCTCCTTGTCGTGCCAGCGCGACTTGCTGGGGTCCGCCAGGGAGCGGCGCGCGCCGTTGGCGTAGAACTCCAGGTCCTGGAGGCTGGCGCCGTAGACGGGGGCGCCCTTGCTGCGGCCGTAGTTGGGCAGGAGCATGCCGTCGCCACCACCGCCGGCCGGCGCGCCCGGGGACGCGGGGCGGCGATACGCCGGGGCCGGCGCCGCGACGGGCGTGGCGCTCATGGACAGCTCTCCCAGTTGCAGCGTGAAGCCGTCGTCGTTCCTGTACGCCGTTCCCACCCGGACCTGCTCCACCGAACCGTCGGGACGGCGGACCGCGACGGTGACTGGATATTGCTCGCTCATGGGGCCGGGATTCACACCGCCACGGCCCGCATGTCAATCGAAGGAAGCAGCGCGTGTCGGGCGCATGGCGGGCCGCCCGGGGCGCCCCGTCACGCGGCGACGTCCCCCGGTCAGGAGGACAGCGACGTCATGTTGCTGGAGCCCTTCTTGCGCACCCACGCCTTGGGCTTGGGCGGCGCCGCGGGCGCGGCCGGCTTCGCGGCCTCCTTCAGCGCCTGGCTGCCCGCGCGACCGCGCGGGAGCGTGACGT
>JAFADT010000315.1 GCA_023424585.1 Pseudomonadota bacterium | reverse complement strand
GGCCACCACGGCGGACGCCCCGCACCTGCTGGCCACGGTGCTGGTGGCCCGGGGCGACTTCGCGGCGCGCTACCCGGACGCGGTGCGGCGGGTGCTGCGGGGGCTCCTGGACGCGGGGCAGGGCGTGCTCAAGGCGCCGGCGACCGGCGCGCGGCTGCTGGGCGAGGTGGCGCCCTACCTGGGCGACCCCACGGAGGCCATCCGCAGCGCTCCGCCCGCGACACTGGCGGACAATCGGGCCTTCTTCGGACTTTCCGGCGAGGCGCCGGTTACCTATGACGAGCTCTTCCAGAGCGCCGCGGCGCTCTTCCAGAAGCTCAACCGGGGGACGGCGCCCCCGCCCGCGGAGGACACGCGGGACCTGGGCGCGCTGAAGTACGTCTCCGAGGCGCGGGGGCCCTGACAGCGGGCCGGAAGAGGGAAGGGGAGTCGGACGTGGCGAAGACACCGAACTACATCAAGGCCGCGTTCCTCCTGCCGGCCAACCTGGTGGGGCTGACGACGGCGGCCATGTCCAGCGCCGTGACGCAGGAGCCGCTGCCCATGATGGTGGCGCTGGGCGTGGAGGGCGTCTACCTGGCCGTCCTGTCGTCCATGAAGCGCTTCCAGCGCGCCGTGCGGGCGCAGCAGCCGGACAACCCGGAGGCCGCGCGCGCGGCGGTGGACGCGCTGCTCGCGGACCTGGCGCCCTCGCAGCGAGACCACTACCAGCAGCTGGTGGGGCTGAAGGAGAAGATCCTGGCCAACTACCGCAAGCTGCCCGGCGGGCGCGTGCTGGTGGCGGACAGCGAGCCCAAGCTGGACGCGCTGCTCACGTCCTTCCTGCGGCTCATCTCCGCGCTCAACCAGTACCGCACCTACCTCAACGGGTCCGACCGGGAGCACCTCGCCGCCGAGGTGGCGGCGCTGGAGGCGGAGGTCGCCGAGGAGGCCAACCCCCGCCTCAAGGACGTGAAGGGCAAGCGCGTGGAGATCCTGCGCAAGCGCCTGATGCGCTTCGAGCAGGCGGGCGAGAGCCGCGAGGTGGTGAGCCACCAGCTGGCCGGCATCGAGGACCTGCTGCGGCTGACGCACGAGCAGTCCATCGCCATCCGCGACCCGGAGAGCGTCAACCGGCAGCTGGACGTGCTGTCCGCGGAGACGGAGGCCACGGACGAGACGGTGCGCCAGATGGAGCGCTTCCTCGACTTCAGCGAGGAGATCTCCGCGCCCCTGCCGCACGGCGGCACCCGGGTGCGGTAGAGCAGGCGCGGGCCCGGACGGCGGGCACCTGTTCACCGTGGCACCTTGCCGCCGTGGCGGGGGGCGGGGACCGCGCACGAATAGATTGACTCTCCGCCGCAGGCATCCTGTCCTGACGCCCATGCTCCGCCGAGTTGGGTTCCTCCCGTTGCTCCTGCTCTTGGTCGTGTTCGCCGGCTGCTCGCGCTGCGGGAAGGAGGCGGCGGGGCCCGCGGATTCGCCCCGGGGCGTGTCGCGCTACCTGCCGCGCAGCGCGCAGGCGGCCGTCGTCATCGACGACCTGGGCACGCTGGGCGAGAAGCTCGCGCGCTTCCAGAACCTCAAGGTGGCCTCGTTCGTCGCGCAGCTCCAGAACTTCCCCTCCGCGGAGCGCTACGTGTCCGCGGTGATGCGGCAGGTGGGCGTGGACCTGCGCAGCAGGAAGGCGCTGGAGGACGCGGGCATCGACCCGAAGCGCGGCGCGGGCGCGGCCTTCCTCGGCGGCACGCAGGCGGTGTCCGTCCTGGGCGTGAAGGACGCGGACAAGCTGAAGGCGACCTTCGCCACCTTCGCCCGCACGCGCCTGGGCGCCTCGGAGGAGAAGGACGCGAAGGGGGACGCCGGACGGCTCGTCACCTTCCACCGCCCGGGCTCCGCGACGCCCCAGCTGGGCATGCTCTTCCTCGAGCACGACCTGGTGCTCCTGTCCGCGGGCGCGGCCGTGTCCCGCCTGTCGGAGCTGGCGGCGCTGCCGGAGGAGCAGTCGCTGGCGAAGGAGCCGGTGCTGGAGGCGTCCCTCAAGCGGCTCTCCGGCGACCGGGACTTCCACGTGTGGCTGCCGGGCGGCATGGGCCTCGTGCCCGCGGGCAGCGTGCAGGGCATCACCCTCACGGGCCACATCGAGGAGCGCGCGGTGACGCTGCGCGCGGACGCGCCGTGGCCGGACACGCAGGCGTCGCTCGCGGCGCTGGAGCCCAGGGGCGGTGAGGCGCTCGCGGGCTGGCTGCCGCAGGACAGCTTCCTCGTGGCGCGCTTCCGGGGCGACCCCGCGCAGCTGGACGGCGTGTGGCCGTACCTCGCCGGCGCGCAGGTGACGCGCGCGGTGCAGGAGGCGGGCTTCAACGTGAAGACGGAGGTGCTGGACAACCTCAAGCCGGGCCAGGTGCTCGCGCTGTCGCTGTCCCCCAACGTCAACCTGTCCTCGGGCATGCCGGACCTGGACCTGCGGCGCACCAACCCCTTCCGCTTCGTCAACCTGGTGGCGCTCGCGGAGGTGAAGGACGTGGCGAAGGGGCAGGCCACGCTGGACAAGGTGCCCGGCTTCGCGGGCGGCTTCGGCGCGAAGGTGGAGCCCGCGGACCTGAACGGCCAGAGGGCCTACCTCACGTCCTACCGCGCGGGGGAGGGCGCGCACTTCGCGCTGTCCAGGGATGGCAAGCTGGTGCTCGCGGCGCCCAGGGCGCGCCTGGAGTCCACCCTGGCCTCGCTCGCGCGGCCGGCGGGCGCGGGCCCCGTGTCCGAGGACCTGAAGGCGGTGGGCAGGGACGCCGCGCTGGTGGTGCTCCTGGACCTGCGCCGGCTGTCGGACGCGGTGAAGGCGCTGCCGTCCGCCGCGTGGGGCATCGGCGGCTTCGCCATCAAGGCCACCACGGTGCGCTGGCTGGACGCGACGGACGACCTGCGCGCCGTCACGCTCGCCCTGTCGCGCAAGGACAAGGCGCTCCAGGCGGAGGTCTCCCTGCGGCTGACGCCCGCTCCCGCCACCACCACGACCGCCCCGGCCACGCCTTGATCCACGCTCGCGCTGTCGTGAAGGAGTACGAGGACGGCGAGGGCTCGCGCGTGCGCGTCCTCGACGGCGTCTCCCTGGACGTGGAGGCCGGGGACTTCGTCGCGGTGGTGGGCGCGTCCGGCAGCGGCAAGTCCACGCTGCTGCACCTGCTGGGCGGCCTGGACGTGCACTACCAGGGACAGGTGGAGGTGGGCGGCGTGAAGCTCACCGGCCTGGGCGACAAGGCGCTGGCGCGCTTTCGCAACACGCACGTGGGCTTCGTCTTCCAGTCCTTCCACCTCATCCCCAACCTGTCCGCGCTGGAGAACGTGCTCCTGCCGTCGCACTTCGGCCCGGCCACGTCGGACGGGCGCAAGCGCGCGAGCCAGTTGCTGGAGCGCGTGGGCCTGGGCGCCAAGCAGGACCGCGCGCCGGTGCGGCTGTCCGGCGGCGAGCGCCAGCGCGTGGCCATCGCCCGGGCCCTCTTCGGCGGCCCGAAGCTGCTGCTCTGCGACGAGCCCACCGGCAACCTGGACGCGGCCACGGGCGCGGGCGTCATCCAGCTCTTCCAGGAGCTGCACAAGGAAGGGCTCACGGTGCTGACCGTCACCCACGAGGAGCGCATGAGCGCGGTGGCGCGGCGGGTGCTGCGGCTCAAGGACGCGCGGCTGGTGGAGGAGTCCCCCGCGTCCCCCTCCCTGGCGTCGCGGGGTGCCCCGTGAGGTTCGACGCGCTGTCGCGACTGGTGAGGTTGTCCCTGGCGCGCGAGCGCCGGGGCGCGTTCTTCTCCGCCTTCGGCGTGGCCATGGGCGTGGGCGCGCTGGTGTTCTTCGTGGGCCTGGGGCTGGGCGTGGGGCGCGTCATCCGCGAGCGCATCTTCCCCACGGACTCGAAGCTGGTGGACGTGGTGCCCCCGGCGGTGTCGCTGGGCCTCCTGGGCGGCGGCAAGCTGGACGCGGCCGCGGTGGAGCGCCTGGCCGCGCTGCCCGGCGTGGAGACGACGTACCGGAAGATGAACGTCCGCGTGCCGGCGGTGACGCGCTACGACGGCACCTTCTTCGGCTCGCGCCTGCGCATGGGCATGGAGGTGCTCGCGGTGGGCGTGGACCCCGGCCTCGTCCAGAAGGACATCGGGCTGCCGGAGGCGAAGGACTTCAAGGATCCGGGAGAGGGCAAGGCCATCCCCGCGCTCATCTCCACGCGCCTGCTGGAGCTCTACAACAAGACGTTCGCGCCCGCGCGCAAGCTGCCGCAGCTGTCCGCGGAGATGCTCATCGGGTTCGGCTTCCCGGTGGAGTTCAACCGCTCCTATGTGGCGGCCACGTCCGGCGGGCCCAGCACCACGCAGCAGGCGCAGGTGGTGGGCGCGTCCGACCGGGCCATGTTCGCGGGCATCACCCTCCCGCTGGACACGGCGGTGCGCATCAACCGCGCCTCCGGCGCGGACGCGGACAGCTACACCGGCGTCACGCTGGTGGCGGCGGACCCCTCGCGCGTCCCGGCGCTGGTGGAGGCGGTGAGGGGGATGGGCTTCGAGATCGATGATCAGGAGCGCCGGCTGGCGGAGAACGCGGGCGCGGCGGTGGCGCTCACCACGTCCGCGCTGGCGCTGCTCTCCATCCTCATCTGCGTGCTCGCCGCGGTGAACATCGCCCACGCGATGTCCTCCTCCGTGCGCGCGCGGGCCCGGGAGATTGGCGTGATGCAGGCGGTGGGCGCCTCGCGCGCGGAC
>JAFADT010000309.1 GCA_023424585.1 Pseudomonadota bacterium | reverse complement strand
AACCCTCGGGGGCCTCCCGGGCGGGCGCCGCGGCCGCGGCCGGCGCGGGCCCGGGCCCCCCGTCCGGCGGGGGCTCGTTGGGGGCCGGGCGGGTCGGGAAGGGAATGCCCTCCGCGCTGCGCACCTGGGTGGGCAGCGCGCTGCCCAGCGTCACGTCCCCCTCGCGGTCCTCGTCGCTGGGCCGCTCCTTGGAGGCCGGCACGCTCGTCTGGTGGGGGCGCTTCTTCACCGAGGCGAAGATGGGGCGGCAGGCGTCCACGAAGCGGCGGACCTCGTCCAGGGGCAGCGCCGGGGAGTAGTTGTCGTTCACCCCCGTCATGGGCTCCGCCATGCACATGGCGTTGAGGATGGCCTCCTCCGTGCACTCCATCACCGCCTCGTAGAGGGGGTCCAGGCGCTGATCCAGGAGGATCTTCATCTTGTAGACCATCTTCTGGGTGCGCCGGGGGATGATGTTCGCGGTGGAGAAGCCCACGACGATCTCCCCGGAGCCGTGCGCCGCGTAGCTGCCCACCCGCCCGATGCCCAGGCCCACGCGCTTGCAGAGGCGGTTGATCTGATGGCTGAGCAGCGGCGCGTCCGTGGCGACCACGGCGATGATGGAGCCGTAGGACTTGCCGCGGTGGGGGGTGTTCTTGAACTTCTCCACCAGCACCTCGCCCACCGGCAGGCCGCCCACGCGCAGGTTGTGCATCTTCCCGAAGTTGGACATCACGAGCACGCCCAGCGTGTAGCCGCCCAGCACCTCCGGCAGCTTGCGCGACGACGTGCCGATGCCGCCCTTGAAGTCGCACGTCACCATGCCGGTGCCGCCGCCGACGTTGCCCTCCTGCACCGGACCGGACTTCGCGTTGTTGATGGCGGCGAAGACGTGCTCCTGGCGCACGTGGCGGCCGGAGATGTCGTTGAGCCACGAGTCGTCGCACTCGCCCACCACGGGGATGATGACGTCGTGCTCGTCGCCGATGCCCGGGTAGCGCTGGACGAGGTAGTTGGCCACGCCGTCGGACACGGCGCCCACGGCCATGGTGTTGGTGAGGAGGATGGGCGTCTCGATGAGGCCCCACTCCATCAGCTGCGTCATGCCGGAGACCTCGCCCGCGCCGTTGAGCACGAAGCCGCCTCCGCTCATGCGCTCCATGAAGATGTTGCCCAGGTTGGGCAGGATGGCCGTGACGCCCGTGCGCACCGGACCGAAGCCGGGCCGCAACGCCCCCGAGCCTTCGATGATCGTGGTGTGGCCCACCAGCACGCCTTCCACGTCGGTGATGGCGTTGTACTTCCCCGGCTTGAAGCGCCCCAGCGGAAGCCCCAGCTCCCGCGCCCGGACCCTCGGCCCATTCTCTTCCGGTATCCGCACCATGCCGGCGACCGTACCCGACAATCTCCGACGGTCAACCCGCTTCCCCACCGACTGTCGCGCACCTCAGCCGCGCGGCGGCAGCTTGAGCCCCTCGACGAGCAGCCGCGTCTGCACGCGGGCGAGCGCCTCCGCGGCCTCCGCGCCCTGGGGGGACTCGCCGAGCTGCCGGTCCACGAACAGCGAGGCGAGCCCGTGCACGAGCGACCACGCGGTGAGCGTGAGGGGCCGCGATTCACCGGGCCGCAGGAGGCCCGCCGCCTGCCCCGCCTCGATGGTGCTCACCAGCAGCGTGAAGGCGTCCGCCTCCCCTTCCACCGCCGGCGGCGGTGAGAGCGGCCGCGTGAAGTGCGGACCGAACATCACCCGGAAGTGCGGTGGGTGCCGCACGGCGAAGAGCACGTAGGCCTCGCCCGCCGCGTACAGCCGCTCCAGGGGATCTGCCTGGGGGGCCATGCGCTCGCGCATCTCGCGCGCCATGGCGCGGAAGCCCTCGTGCGCCACCGCCTCCAGCAGCGCCTCCTTATCCGCGAAGTGCCGGTAGGGCGCCGCGTGGGTGACGCCCGCCCGCCGGGCCACCTCCCGCAGCGTCAGCGCGCTGAAGCCCTCCTCGGCGATGAGCGCCACCGCCGCGTCCACCAGCGCCTGCCGCAGGTCCCCGTGGTGGTAGCGCACCCGCTCGGCCGGGGCCTCCTCCTGCTTCCGCTTGCCCTTCGTCGCCACCGTCCGTGCCTTTCCCTCGAGTGTCGAGCACCGCACGCGGAACCTACCCCGGCGCCGCGCGAAGTTTCCAGCGTCAACATCCATGTTGACACCGGAAACATACGATGTTTACAGTGACTACAAGATGGGCGGCGCGGGGTGGGCCCGCGCCGGGACACCGCATTGGGCAGTGGGAAAGGGAGCTGTCATGACGACCGCGATGAAGCAGACGATGTCCTCCTCCGCACCGGGCTGGCTGCGGGCCTTCCGCACGCTCCCCCGCCAGCACGGCTTCGAGCCGCTGCGGGTGGAGGGACAGGTGCCGGAAGGGCTGCGGGGCTCGCTGTACCGGGTGGGGCCGTGGACGTTCGACGTGCACGGCCGGCAGTACCAGCACTGGTTCGACGGGGACGGCGGGATACTGGGCGTGCGCTTCGGCGCGGACGGGGTGACGGGCGCGTCGCGGCTGCTGGACACGCCCACCATGGTGGCGGAGCGCGAGGCACCCTCGCAGCGCTACGGCGCGTACGGCACGCCCACGCCGCTGCTGCACAAGCTGCGCAACGTGCGCAAGAACTCCGCGAACACGTCCGTGATGGCGTGGAACGGCAAGCTGTACGCGCTCTTCGAGGGCAGCATCCCGGTGGAGGTGTCCCAGGACGACCTGTCCACGCTGGGCGAGACGGACCTCGACGGCACGGTGGTGGAGACGTTCTCCGCGCACCCGCACCGCGTGCCGTCACGCAAGGCGTCCTACAACTTCGGCATCCGCTACGGCCGCGAGACGCTGGCGGACCTCTACGCGCTGCCGGACGGCGGCAAGGCGCAGCGGCTGGGCGCGGTGAAGCTGCCGGGCGCGACCATGGTGCACGACTTCATCGCCACGGACCGCTCCCTTGTCTTCTTCCTGTCACCGCTGCGCCTCAACATCTTCAAGATGCTGCTGCGGGTGGGCTCGTACTCGGAGAACCTGCGCTGGCGGCCGGAGGCGGGCACGGAGGTGCTGGTGGTGCCCATCGACGACGTGGCGCATCCGCTCCGCATCTCCACGGAGGCCTTCTACCTGTGGCACTTCGGCAACGCGTACGAGCAGGGGGACACGCTGGTGGTGGACTACGTGCGCTACCCCGACTTCACGACGAACCAGTGGCTGGGCGAGCTGGTGCACGGCCCCACGTCCCTGGACGCGAAGGGCATGCTGCACCGGGCGGTGGTGGACCTGAAGGCGCGCACCTTCCGCACCGAGCAGCGGCTGGACGTGAGCTGCGAGTTCCCCCGCGTGGCCCCCGGCGTCGTGAACCGCGCGAACCAGACGGTCTACGTGGGCACGCACCGCAGCGACGAAGCGCGGCGCGGCCTCTTCGACGGCGTGGCGCGCGTGGAGGTGGCCACGGGCCGCGTCACGACGGCGAACCTGGGCGAAGGCACCTACCCCTCCGAGCCCGTCTTCGTCCCCCGCCCGGGCGCCAGCGCCGAGGACGACGGCTGGGTGCTCACGCAGGTCTACGACACGAAGACGGACACGTCCCACGTCGCCGTGCTGGACGCGCGCCGGCTGGAGGAGGGGCCCGTGGCCCGGTGCCACTTCGACCACGCCCTGCCGCCGACGTTCCACGGCGGCTTCGCGCCCGCGAAGTGACCCCGACTCCCGCCATCTCTGCTTTTCAAGTCATTTCAGATTAAATGGCCTGAGGCGGCGAATGGGAGGCAGGTCATGAGACGGCTGTTGGCGGTGGCAGGACTGGTGGTGGCGCTCAGCGGGTGTCAGCCCGAGGCGCAGACGGATCCGAACCTGGCGGAGCAGGCCCAGGGCGCGACGAACGTGCCCGGGCTCTACGCCGTCTTCAACCAGCCGGACAACACGGGCGCGCGGGACTACCGCATCAAGGACGAGCTCGTCCGGCTCATCGAGAACAGCCCGAAGGGTTCCTACATCCGCATCGCGATGTTCCTGTGGACGACGGACCACCTGAACGCGGCCCTCAAGGCGGCGCTGTGCCGGGGCGTCGTCGTGCGGCTGGTGGTGGACGAGCAGAACGGCGGCGCCGCCTCGGAGTTCGCCTCCGGCGGCGTCATCCATGACCTGAGCAGCTACGTGCCACCGGCGGCGACGTGCCCGGACGGGCTGCGGCTGGAGCTCACGCGGTGCCACGGCACGGGCGCGGGGAGCGCGTGCATCGCGGGCTTCGACCGCGAGGGCACCATCATGCACGACAAGATCTTCACCTTCTCCACCACCAGGGATCCGCAGGGCAACCGCATCCAGCGCGTGGTGGTGCAGGGGTCGTGGAACAACACCTACTCCCAGAACAACTACTGGAACGACATGGTCGTCAGCTACGAGGACTGGGACTGGTACGACTACTGGGTCGGCTACCACAACGACCTGCGTGGCGGCACGAAGACGACGGACTACTACAACCCCACCACGGGCCAGGGCTACTACAGGTCCCCCAACGCGCCGTGGACCGCGTACTTCTTCCCGCGCGAGGGCAACGACAACGAGCTGTCCAGCGACACCGTGGCGAACAACTTCACGGACTCCATCAAGACCTACGTCTCCGGCTGCACGCTGGACGTGAACCAGAACCACTTCAATGACAGCCGCGCCATCGTGGCCACGGAGCTGGTGCGCATTGGCAGGCTGGGCTGCCGGGTGCGCGTGCTCTACACGGACATGGACGCGGGCATCCGCGCGAAGCTCACGGGCGCGAAGAACGTCACCGTGCGCCAGCTGTACGACGCCTCCGCCAACAACGTGAGGATGAGCGACGGCACGCCGCGCGAGGTCCTCACGCACAGCAAGCACTTCGTCTACTCGGGGAACTTCAACGGGACGGTGCGCAAGCTGGTGCTGACGGGCTCGCACAACCTGTCCAAGAACTCGCTGCGCTACAACGACGAGAACCTGGTGAAGTACTCCTCGGACGCGTTGTGGCAGGCGTACCACGACAACTTCGAGAAGGGCTGGGCCCAGGCCCTCAACGACGGCTGAGACGACAAGGGGACGGCGCCTCCGCGGCACCGTCCCCTTCCCCGCCGCGCTTCAGCGGCGGCTCAGGACTTGAGCTCCGGGCGCGGCGGAGGCGTCGGCTCCTGGGGAGCGGCCGTCGCGGCGGCCTGCGCCGTCTGCTCCTCGATCCGCTGCACCACCTTGTTGAGCGGCGGTGCGTGGGCGCCGGCCGGGTTCTCCGTCTGGGCCCGGCGCGCCTCGCGCTCCTTGTAGCGGCGGATCGCGGGCGCCATGATCTCACCAATCAGCGTCCGGTAGTCCATGCCCGCGCCCTGGGCGATGAGCACCAGGTCGCTCCAGCCGGGCGTGAGGCCGGGCAGCGGGTTGCACTCGATGAAGTAGATGCGCCCCTTGTCGTCCATGCGGAAGTCGATGCGCGCCACGTCGCGGCACCCCAGCGCCATGAACGAGTTGCGCGCCGCCGTGCGCAGCTTCTCCAGGAGCGCGGGCTCCAGCTTCGCGGGCGCGTCGTAGCGGATGCGGTCCGTCCAATCCAGCTTGTGCTGGAAGCTGTAGACGGGGTTCTTCTCCCCCTTGTCCAGGAAGACGATCTCCATGGGCGGCAGCACGCGCGGGCGCCGCTCGCCCAAGAGGCCCACCGTGAACTCGCGCCCGCCGATGTACTCCTCTATCAGCGCGGGCTGCTGGTACTTGCCGGCGATCTCCCGGACCACGTCGCGCAGCTCCGCCTCGGAGTTGCACACGCTCTTCGTCACCACGCCCTTGGAGCTGCCCTCCGCCACCGGCTTCACGATGAGCGGGAAGGTGGTGAACTCCTTGTTGAGGCGCTCCTTGCCCGTCACCATCAGCTGGAAGTTGGGCGTGAGGATGCCGGCCTGACGGACGATCTTCTTCGCCAGCGCCTTGTCCAGCGCGAGCGACAGCGTGGCCGGATCCGAGCCCGTGTACGGGATGTCCAGGAGCTCCAGCATCGCGGGCACCTGGCTCTCGCGGTTGCGGCCCTTGAAGCCCTCCGCGATGTTGAAGACGATGTCCAGGGGCGTGCTGGAGAGCACCGTGGGCAGCTCCGCCGTGGCCTCCAGGTCGATGACCTCGTGGCCCCAGGAGGCGATCGCCTCGCGGATGGCCTGGAGGGTGTTGGGCGAGTCGTACTCGGCCTCGCTGTCCTCCTGCACCGTCTCCGCCGTGGCGCTGGGCTTCACGCGCTTCACGTTGAAGCTGAAACCCACCCGCAGCGGGCCGGACTTGCGCGCGGGCTTGCCCTGGCGGCGCGCGGAGTCGCGGATCTTGTAGCGCTTGCCCGCGCTCTGGATGATGGAGTTGATGACGCCGTCCAGGTGCAGCCCCTCCAGCTCCGCCGCGGCGTAGATGCCCGCGCCCGGCTCCAGGCTGGGCAGCGCGTTGATCTCCAGGAAGTACGGCACGCCCGCGTCGGACACGCGGAAGTCCAGCCGGCCCAGGTCGCGGCAATCCAGCACCTGGAGGATCTTCTGCGCCGTCCCGCGGATGTCCTCGGACATCTTCACCGGGATGTTCGCGGGGGCGCGCACGGACACGGACTTCTCCCGGTGCGTCTTCAGCTCGTAGTCATAGATGGCGTACTTGCGGCCCGCGGACGCCTCCGGGTCGATGACGTACTCCACCGGCGCGAGCACGCCGTCGTAGTCGTTGTCCACCGAGGCCAGGTACGGCACCGTGAGGTCGCGCCCGCTGATGTATTCCTCCACCAGCACGCCCGCCGGGTACTTCTCCAGCGCCTTCGCGACCTTCTCCTTCGCCTGCTCCAGCGTCTCCGCGATGGAGTCCTGGGTGATGCCCTTGGAGGAGCCCTCGAAGTTGGGCTTCACGATGACGGGGAAGCGCAGGTTCTCCAGCCGCAGCTCGCTGAGCTTCTCCACGTACTGCCAGCCCGGAGTGCGGATGCCGTGCTTGGAGAGGATCAGCTTGGTGAGCTGCTTGTCCAGGGTGAGCGCCAGCGCGTACGCGTCCGAGCCCGTATACGCGAAGCCCAGCTCGTCGAAGAGCGCCGGGTAGAAGGCCTCACGGAAGCGGCCGCGGCGGCCCTCCGCCGTGTTGAAGATGAGGTCCGGGCTGTAGGCCTCCAGGCGGGCGACGGTGCGCGATGCGGGGCCGCTCACCTCGAAGCGCTCCAGGCGGTGGCCCAGCCGCTCGATGGCTCCCGCCAACGTGTTCACCGTCTCCTGCGTGTCGAACTCCGCCTCTTCTTCCGAGTCCGACAGCCGCAGGTTGTAGGTCAGCGCGATGCGCATGGCTTGCCCCGTCTCACTTTCCTGAATGCCTTTCCACGGCGCACCTTGGCCGCGGACATCAACCGACCGGGGGCGCGCGTCGCGGCCACCGGCGTGCGAGCTGCAACCGTCGCGCCCGCGACAACCTTCCCGTCCACCACCTGCGTCTGCGCCCAGGTGTCCCCCAGGCGCAGGCCCAGCGGGTCGCACAGCACGCGCCACGCCTCCACGCCGCCAATCACCACGAAGCCCGCCAGGGCGGCCACCACGCCATGCGGCACGGGCATCATCCCCAGGAGCACCACCAGCGCGAGCGGCGCGTTGCGAAGCGTGCTGTCGCGGTGCCGCGCCGCGGAGCGCGTGGGCAGGTGCATCACCTTCACGCCGAAGATGCGCTTGCCCACGCTCTGGCCCTGGAGCATCCCGTCCGCGAGCAGCAGGAACAGCAGCGCCACCACCGCGCCCGCCGCGCCGCACACCACGTACAGGCCCCACGCCACCGCGCAGTCCACCACGCGCGCGCCCAGCCGCAGCAGCAACGACGCCTTCGGGTACGGGGAGTCCGGCTCCACGTCCTCCTGCACCAACCTCAGCACGCGGCCCGTGCCCCGCTCTGCCGACATGAGGCTGCGTTCGGGGGCGGCGCTCACTCCTCCGGCTCCAGCGTGAGCCCTTCTTCGGTGGGCTCCGGCTCGTCCAGCCCCGCCAGCTTCGCCAGCCGCTCGTGCGCGGACAGCGGGTGGACGAAGGGCACCACCGTCTGCGCGTGCTCGCCGGCGTGCTCCGCCGCGAGCTGGGCCGTGGGGCTGCCCGTCTCCGACATGCGCAGCAGCTTCCGCCGCGCGTCGTCCTCGTCGTGCCGGGCGGCCTCGCCCTCGCGGGTGAAGAAGACGAAGGCCATGGCCGGGCGCTTGGAGGACTCGCGCATCGCGAACTGCACGCCGTCCAGGTTCCAGCCCCTGGCCGTCCACTCGTTCAAGGTGCGCTCCAGCGCGCCCTCGTCCACCGTGGACAGCTCCACCACTTTGTACTGCAACGGCCCGGGCTCACGGAGGACGGGGGCCTGTCCCTTCCCGGGGCGCGGGTTCCGTCCGGAGCCTGGGGCCTTGCGCGGCGCCGGGCCCTTTCGAGCCGTCCGGGCCTGGGCCGGCGCGGCGCCACGTCGGAGCGGAGGCTTCTCGGTGCTGCGTCCGGGCCGCTTCTTTTGGGTGGGCATCGTGTGGGGCACCATTTGGACGCAAGCGGCGGAAGCGATCAAGCCTCCCGCCGAACACGCCCGCCCGGGGTGTCACCTACAGGAGCCTGGCCGCCTCCAGGGCGTGGTAGGTGATGACCAGGTCCGCGCCCGCGCGCTTGATGGACGTGAGCACCTCCATCATCACGCGCTCGTAGTCCACCCAGCCGTTCTGCCCGGCGGCCTTGAGCATCGCGTACTCGCCGGAGACGTTGTACGCGGCGAGCGGCAGGTCGAAGCGCTCCCGCAGCGCGCGGATGACGTCCAGGTACGACAGCGCCGGCTTCACCATGATGAAGTCCGCGCCCTCCTCCACGTCCAGCGCCGTCTCACGGATGGCCTCGCGCACGTTGCCGGGGTCCATCTGGTAGCCGCGGCGGTCGCCGAACTGCGGCGTGCTCTGCGCGGCCTCACGGAAGGGGCCGTAGAAGCCGGAGGCGTACTTCGCCGAGTACGCCATGATGGGCGTGTCCTGGTGCTTCACCTCGTCCAGCGCCTTGCGGATGGCGCCGATGCGGCCGTCCATCATGTCCGACGGCGCGATGATGTCCGCGCCCGCCTGCGCGCAGGTGACGGCCATCTGGGCCAGCAGCGGCAGCGTGGCGTCGTTGGCCACGTGCTGGCCGTCCAGCACGCCGCAGTGGCCGTGGTCGGTGTACTCGCACAGGCACACGTCCGCGATGACCTGGAGGTCCGGCTCCGCGGCCTTGATCTCCCGGATGGCGCGCTGGACGATGCCGTCCTTCGCGTACGCCTGGGTGCCCTGCGCGTCCTTGTGGTCCGGGATGCCGAAGAGGATGACGGAGGGCACGCCCAGCGACCGGGCGAGCTTCGCCTCCTTCACCGCGTGCTCCAGCGAGAAGTTGAAGACCCCCGGCATGGAGGCGATGGGACGGCGCACATCCCGGCCCTCCACGACGAACAGCGGGTAGATGAAGTCCGTGGGCGAGAGGCGCGTCTCTCTCACCATGTCACGGAGCGCCGCCGAGCGGCGCAGCCTGCGGGGACGGTGGACGGGGTGGGCCATGGGTCGCCGGTATAAACCGCCGCGCCCCGCGCTTCACCCCTTCCGCACGCCCATCCGCCTGCTCAGCCGGCGACGGGCCGCCAGGTCAGCTGATGGCGGCGTGAATCGCGCGCCATGCGGTCGGCCCGCCGCTCGGCCAAGTCCGCCTCGTACAGCGCCCGGGCGTAACGCACCCGCGCCGCCTCGGTCCCGGTGTTCAGCTCCTTCTCCGCGGCCTCCAGCTCACGGCGCGCATCCTGAAGCTGCTGCTCGGTCCCGTTTGCCCACGTCATGCCCATGTCTCCTGTGTGATGTGTTCGCGGGGGTTGGCTGTCCGGTCCCGCGGTTCATGGACAGGCATTGCAGACACCGGACCAGCAACCCCGTTGGAACCCATAGGAGCGCAACACGTGGGAATGACGGGGTGTCGCGTCGCGCCACGCGCGCTCCGGGTGCGCAAGGTCTTACCCAGCGGCGCGAATGAAGGGACGCGGCCGGGGAGGCCCGCATGCAGGGCCGCCCGTCCCTCCCCGGAAGGCACGGCGTCCAAGCGGGTGCAATCATCGCCCCGCCGGGTCGTCTACAGTCGCGACCGTGACGACTCCACCTCCCGCCCTCGAAGTGCAGGGCCTGCGAAAGACGTATCGCCGAGCCTTCGGACGCGGCGGCCATGAGGCCCTCCGGGGCATGGACCTCCACGTCCCGGCGGGCAGCGCGTTCGGGCTGATCGGGCCCAACGGCGCGGGCAAGACGACCTTCATCAAGAGCGTGCTCGGCATCGTGCGGCCCAGCGCGGGCACGGTGCGCGTGCTGGGCGGATCGCCGGAGGATCCGGCCATCCGCGCGCGCGTCGGCTACCTGCCGGAGCGGCTGCACCTGCCCGGCGCGTGGAAGTCCCCCGCGTTCCTGGCCACCGTGGCCCGGCTCAAGGGGCTGAAGCCGGACGCGGCCGCGCAGGCGCGGCTGCTGGAGCGCGTGGGCCTGGCGGACGCGGTGGACCGGCGCATCGGCGGCTACTCCAAGGGCATGCGGCAGCGGCTGGGCCTGGCGGCGGCGCTGTTGGGAGACCCGGCGCTGCTCGTCCTGGACGAGCCCACGGACGGCATCGACCCCATGGGCCGGCTGGAGGTGCGCCGCATCCTCCAGGAGGAGGTCCAGAAGGGCGTGACGCTGTTCCTGAACTCGCACCTGCTGGCGGAGACGGAGCGCGTGTGCGACCGCGTGGCCATCCTCGCGGACGGGCGCGTGCTGCGCGAGGGGCGGCTGGATGAGCTGGCGAAGGCGGGGGCGCGCTGGCGCGTGCGCTTCGCGCCCGGCGCGGACGTGGCGGCGCTGACGTCCGAGGGCTTCGTACCGGCCGGCGGTGGCCGGGAGGAAGGCGTGTTCACGGTGGACGCGGCGGACGTGGGGGTGCTCAACGCGGCGCTGGACAGGGCGCGAGGCCGGGGCGCGCTGCTCACGGAGCTCAAGCGCGAGGGCGCGGACCTGGAGGCGGTGCTCGTGGGCGCCGTCGGACAGCCGGGGGTGGCGGCGTGAAGAGCCCCGTCTTCGTCATCGCGGGCTACGTGCTGCGCGAGGCGGCGTCGCGCAAGTTCATCCTGGCCTTCATGGTGGGGCTCACGCTGGTGCTGGCCACCGTGGCGCTCAGCCTCAAGCTGGAGGTCGTGGACGGAGCGCTCGCGGCGACGCGCCTGTTCGGCGAGGTGATGCGCTCCAACATCATGTCCGTGGACGTGGCGCTGCGGCCCATCTACCGCGCGGCCGCGTACCTGGTGTTCTACGGCGGCATCCTCTTCGGCATCGTGGCGTGCTCGGACTTCGCGCCGGGGCTGTTGTCGCCCGGGCGCATCGAGCACCTGCTCGCCCTGCCCCTCCAGCGCTGGCACCTGCTGGCCGGCACGTTCCTGGGCGTGATGACGCTGGCCGTGGGCGGCACGGTGTACGCCGCGGGCGGGCTGACGCTCATCTTCGGGGTGAAGGCGGGGTACTGGACGGTGGGGCCGCTCATCGCCGGGGGCCTGGCGTGCGTGGGCTTCGCGGCGGTGTACGCGGTGATGCTCACCACGGCGACGCTGGTGCGCAGCGCGGCGCTGTGCTCCGCGGCGGGCTTCGTGCTGCTGGTGGGCGGAATCCTCGCGGGCTTCCGCGCGGACATCTCGCGCTACCTGGAGTCCGGCTTCGGGCGCACGGCGTTCGACGCGGTGACGCTGGTGCTGCCCCGGCTGTCCGCGCTGGCGTCGCGCGCGGCGGACCTGGCCAGCTCCACGCCGCTGGAGAAGGGTTCGTTGGGCATGCTGCTGGGCGGCGTGCTGGTGTTCGGACTGGGAGCGCTCTCCGTGGGCTTCTGGCACTTCGAGGGAAAGGACTGCTGAACCATGGATTCGCGCGGGCGCAGGAGGGTGTGGCTGCTGGGGGCCGTGCTGTTGTTCGCCGGAGGCGCGTTCCTGATGTTCACGGGCCAGGGCGACACGCCGCCCGCCCCGGAGAAGGACGTGGACTTCCCCCGGCGCATGCGCGGCTCGGACGTGGCGCGCGCGGAG
>JAFADT010000018.1 GCA_023424585.1 Pseudomonadota bacterium | reverse complement strand
GTGACGGCTTCGGGCGGGAGCAGGTCCACGCGGGTGACGCCTCGCGTGTTCTGCGCGGTGATGGCCGTCACGGCGCTGGTGCCGTGGACGCGGTGGAAGGAGAAGGTGCGGAGGTCGGCCTGGATGCCCGCGCCACCGCCGCTGTCCGAGCCGGCGATGGTGAGGGCGTTTGCGACTGGGAAGGGCTTCATGGGCGCGGCATCCTACCCGCGCCCCGGCTCACGCGATCCTGGAACTAGAACTGGTTCTGCCGGGCCTGGTCGAAGTCCACGCGGTGCTTCAGGTAGAGCGTGTCCAGCATGTGGTTGCTGATGGGGTTCAGGTTGCCGTCGGTGAAGCGGTGCACCACCGCGCCCTTGCCCGCGTCCTTCAGGAAGGCCAGCGGATCCACGTCGCCGCCCAGGCCCGTGAGCGTGGGCACCGGGTCCGCGTTGTTGACGTAGTGCACGTACTGCGGACCGTCCGGGTACTTCGTGGACGCGGCGCCGAAGGTCTCCACCTGCAGGTGGCTCATCTTCGCCTCCACCTGCGCGGCGGACAGCCCGTCCTCCACGCGCAGCCGCTTCGCTACGTCGTTCAGCGCGCGCGCCGTGATGAGGCCGCCCTGGCTGTAGCCCACGAGGTGCACGTCCCGTCCGGCCTTCAGCTCCGAGTAGAGCGTGTCCGCCAGCGTGTCCACGGCCGGGTTCTTGCCCTTGTCCAGCTTGTCCGTCACGCACTGGGCCAGGTCCTTCACCAGCCCCTCGGTGGCGTTGTGGATGCCCACCACCTTCGCGCCGGAGCTGTCCGCCAGCGCCTGCATCTCGTTCAGCTGGCCCTCCGTCGGCGTCATGATGCCGTTGACGTAGAGGATCGTCTTGTCCGGGTTCGGGTCGTTCTTCGGCGTGACGCCCGGCACGTCGCCCAGCTTCGTCGTCGACGGGAGCACCTTGCCGCCCGCGCCCACGAACATGCCGTCCTGCGCCCGGTCCGGCTTCGCGCCGCCGAAGAGGCTGGTGATCTCCCTCACCGTGGTCGCGTTGAAGACGTCCGCGCCCATCTCCAGGAAGCGGGGGATGTCCTTGATGCCGCCCACCGCCGCGTCGATGAGGCCGCCCAGCAGGTTCTTCTGCTGCGCCGGCGCCGCCTGCGTGGCGCCCGTCAGCTTCGCCGCGGAGGTGTTGGTCGCGCCCGCGCGCGACGACTCGAAGGAGGACTTCTGGAACGCGGGCGAGTGCTGCGCCGGCTTCTTCGCGAGCGGCTCCGTGGCCGGCTTCGGCGTGGAGGACGGCACGGCGAGGGAGCGGGTGCGGTCGATCGTGCTCATGGGGACCTCCAAACACCGGGGGAAAAGTGTGTTTGGGTAGGTTATCCGTGTCTTCCCAGGGAAGTTGCGTTTGTCCGCGCCATGGCCTCGCAATCCACACCGCGTGTCTGACGCATCTGGTCAATTCCAGACACGGGGGCAGGGGTGTTCAGCGCTTCACGACGTGGATGTTGAAGTCGCCGGTGCGAAGGGTGCCCCACAGGCGCAGCCACAGCGGGAGGAACGCCTCGGTGCCCCGGGCCGTGGTGATGTCACCCAGGTCGATGACGTGCTTCCAGCCGAAGCCCTCCGTGAGGAGCTGCTTCACGCGGGCCTTGGCGTCCACGTCGTTGCCGGACACGAAGACGTCGTGGTCCCCCGGCACGCGCGACGGCTCCACCATCACCTCGCAGTTCATCGTGTTGAGCGCCTTCACCACCTTGAGCGACGGGAAGGCGCGCTGGAGCTGCTCGCCCAGCGAGTCGTCCGGGGGCGTGGCGAGCACCGGCGGCATGCCCTTGGTGAAGTCGAGCGGGTTGGACACATCCACCAGCACCTTGCCGCGCAGGGCGTCCTCGCCCGCGGACTCCAGGACCTCCAGCGAGGCCGTGCCGCGCGTGCAGTTGAAGAGCAGCTCCGCGAACACGGCCGCGTCGCGGAACGTGCCCTGCGACGCGTTGCTCCCGGCCTTCTTCACCCACGCCGCGGCCTTCGCGTTGTCCGGCGTGCGCGAGCCCATGCGCACCTCGTGGCCCAGCGCCACCAGCTTGCTGCCCAGCGTCTCGCCCACCATGCCCGTACCCAGGATCGCGATCTTCATGAGGACTCCCTTTCGTGTGGGGTGAACCCTAATCGTCAACCGCATTGGCCGTGAGCACCTCCGGGTTGAACCATCGTCAACCTCCGGTTGACAATCCGTGGCATGGACCTGTTCACGGGCGTGTTGCCGTTCCTCCACGTGGCGGAGGAGCGGAGCTTCCGCAAGGCCGCGGAGCGGCTGGGCGTCACCGTGGCGGCGGTGAGCAAGGCGGTGCGCAGGCTGGAGGAGGAACTGGGCGCGAGGCTCCTGGAGCGCACCAGCCGGCAGGTGGCCCTCACCTCCGAGGGCGCCGCCTTCCTGGAGCGGGCGCGCGAGGCCGTGGCGCAGATCCGCGCCGCGCGCGAGACGGTGGCCCAGGCGCACCGCGCGCCCCGGGGGCCGCTCACGGTGTCGCTGCCGTTCATCCTGGGCCCCGTGCTGCTGCCCCGGCTGGCGCGGCTCCAGGCCCGCCACCCGCAGCTCACGCTGCACGTGCGCATGAGCGACCGGCTCAGCAAGCTGGTGGAGGAGCAGGTCGACGTGGCCATCCGCCTGGGCGGGCTGGAGGACTCCAGCCTCGTGGCGCGGCGGCTGCTCTCCACGCGGTGGATGACGCTCGCGTCGCCGGCCTACCTGGCCCGGCACGGGACGCCGGAGCACCCGTCGCGGCTGGAGCGCCACGCGTGCCTGAAGTTCGTGGATCCGCGCGGCCTCACCCGCGAGTGGCACTTCCGGACGTCACCGGGCGCCGGGCCGCAGGTGGTGCGCACGCGCGCGGCCATGGACGTGGATCACGGCCCCGCGCTGCTGGACCTGGCCGCCGCCGGTGCCGGGCTCTGCCAGGTGCTGGACTTCATGAGCGACGCCCGCCTGCGCGATGGCGCGCTGGTGGAGGTGCTGGCGGACTACGCCGCGGAAGGGCCTCCCGTCCACGCGCTGTGCCTGCCGGGGCGCCAGTCCGTGCCCCGCGTCCGCGCGCTCCTCCAGCACCTGGTGGAGGAGCTGCGCGGCGTCACGGCGTGGTGAGCGCCTCCTTCGCGCCGCCCAGGTCCCGCGCGGGCACCGCCTCGGGGGCGGGGGGCTCCACCGGCGCGTCGCTGATCTCCTTGTAGAACCGGCGGCCGAAGATGACGCCCAGCACCAGCGACACCACCATGCCCACCGCGGACACGGCGGTCATCACCGTGCGGCCCTGCGCCAGGCCACTGCCGAACTGCGCGGTGAGGAAGGTGCCCGGGATGGTGCCCAGCACCACGCCCAGCACGGAGGGCCAGAAGCGCGCGCCGCTCGCCGCGCTGGCGATCAACATGAGGTCCGTGGGGCACAGCGGGTTGAGGCAGGCCAGGAACGCGAAGTGGAAGTCATGCCGCCGCGCCGCCCTGGAGATGGCGGAGTACCTGCTGCCGCACATCCGCTGCATGGGCCGGGTGCCCAGCTTGCGAGCGACGAAGAAGAGCAGGGTGGCGGACAGGAAGCTGCCCGTTAGTGAATAGAGGGTCGCGGCGAGGGTTCCGAACATCATCCCGCCCACTGCGGTGAGCACCTGGCCCGGGAGGAGGGTCAGGGGCCGCACGGCCAGGAAGGCCACGTAGGCCAGGGGGGCGTAGTCGCCCAGGGGGAGCAACAGCTCCCGGATGGTGCGCTGATCGATGAAGTCCGGCCCCAACAGCCGGAGCATCACCAGACCGCCAATGGAGACGACCATGGGCGCCAGGATGCGCAACCAGGTCTTCAGTCCGCTGCCGCCACTCGCCAAGGAGTCCTCCCCCCACCGCCCGCGAACCCAGATGTCAGGCGTTGCGCACAAGGTGGGAACCGAGCAGGGAATCGGCAACGTGGCCTGAATTGTTGTGAACAACGAGAGCGTCCTGCCGGGCAATCACCCGTCCCGTCCGGATGCCTAGCAAGCCTGACAAGCGCGCGAAATCCTTGGGGATTATGCATGCAATGTCAGGAGAGAACGGCTGGCGGTGTACGGAGCTTGCTTGCATCGGGGCGCTTCCGTCCCAAGGTTTCAGGCAAGGGACACCAAGGCGCGGACGGGGTTGGGCAGTCACGAGAGGAGACACGGACATGACGGACAAGGACAACAAGGGAAGCATGACGGTGGCGGAGGCCGGGCGTAAGGGCGGCGAGACGGTCCGCAACGAGCGCGGTCGCGAGTTCTACGAGACCATCGGTCGCAAGGGCGGAGCCACGGTGAAGGCCGAGCGCGGCCGCTCCTTCTACGAGGAGATCGGCCGTAAGGGCGGCGAGACCGTCAAGGCCGAGCGCGGCGCCAAGTTCTACGAGGAGATCGGCAAGAAGGGCGGCGATCGCGTCAAGGCCACCCGCGGCCCGAACTTCTATGAGGAGATCGGCCGCAAGGGCGGGCAGAAGGTCAAGAAGCTGATTGAAGAGGGCAAGCGCGCCGCCCGCGCCGCCATGGAGGGGCAGGCGGGGAACGCCTCCGCGTCCGAGGGTCCCGCCGCGCCGGCTCCGGAAGAGCCCGCTCAGCCCGGTGGCAACGAGTAACGGGGGACAGGATGCGCGGTCTTCCGATATGACGGCCGCGTGTACTTGGTCATCACGTTCCTCGAACAGGTGGAGACGACCGAGCGGGCGATCCGCCGGCTCCGGGAGTTCGGCATCCCGGAACCGCTGGTCATCCGAGCGCGCAGCGCCGCCGCGGCCCTGTCCGCGGAGGTCCCGGTGTTCGCCGGCCTGCGCAGCCTCGCCCTGGGCGCGGATGAGGATCGCGTCGTGCTCGTGAGCGTGCTGCCCGCCCTCCCACAGGAGGAGCTGGATCGCATCCTCCAGCGCGGCCAACTGGAGATGGACGCGGACGACCCGCCAATGGGGCGCCTGGTGGCCCTGCCCGTCCTGGCGGCGCCCACGCACCGGCGTTGATGACGCGCGGGGGGGCACGGGTGTAAGCACGCTCCGTGCAAGCGCTGCTCGTCTTCCTCATCGTCGCGGCGTTGTCGCTGCTCGCGTCCAGCCGGTCGCTCCTGGCTCCGGGGCGCTTCCCGGCGCTGGCGCAGCTGGCGGCCAGCGGCCTCCTGTTCCTCATCTTCGGGGCGCTGCTGGGGCCGTCGCTGTTGGGCGTGCTCACCGCGCACAACCTGGACTCGCTGCGCCCGCTGATGGCGCTGGGGCTGGGCACGGGCGGGGTGCTCCTGGGGCTCAACCTGGAGCCGCGCCTGCTGCGGCTGTTGCCCCGGCCCGTCTACGCGGCGGCGGTCGCCCACGCGGGCACGGCGTTCCTCTTCGTCGCGCTGCCCCTGTCCGTCCCGCTGCTGCTGTCCCTGGGGTTGAGGCCCCTGGTGGCGGTGGGCGCGGCGGCGCTGCTGGGCGCGGCGGCGAGCCTGTCCTCCAGCCACTTCGCGGTGCTGGGCTACCGCAACGGGCGGCTGGAGCGCGCGCGCGGCCTGGGCGTGGCGCTGCTCACGATGATGGACGACGCGGTGGGCCTGGGCGTGCTCGCGCTGGGGCTGGTCCTGGGCGCCACCGGCAACGCGGTGGAGGGGCTGGGCCTGCTGTCGCTGGCGCTGCTCCTGGGCGTGGCGTGCGGCGCGCTGCTGGCGTTCCTCACGCATTCGCTGAAGGACCTGGCGGAGCAGAGCACGGTGACGCTGGGCATGGTGGCGCTGGTGGGCGGCGCGGCGGCGTACCTGCGGCTGTCGGCGCTGCTGGCCGG
>JAFADT010000257.1 GCA_023424585.1 Pseudomonadota bacterium | reverse complement strand
ATCCGCGCGCGGCGGGCCTGCACGTCCGGGAGGATCCACGCGCCGGTGCTGACGCCCACGGGCACGCCCGGACAGGCGTGGCGGATGTCGGCCACCGCCACGCCGATGTCCGCCGCGTCCAGCGACTCACCGCCGTGCGCCGCTCGCGGGTGCACGTGGAGCGCGCCCGCGCCCGCGGCGTGGCAGGCGACCGCGTCCCTCGCGAGCGCGCCGGGGGTGACGGGCAGCCGGGGATGAGCCGCCGCGGCGCGGGCTCCATTGAGGCAGGCCTTGAGCAACATGTGCGGGATGAAGCCACGGATGGCGCCGCCCACGGGCGCCTGGAAGCGGCTCCGTTCGCTGGTGGAAGTCTCGCCGCACGAAGGGCGGGGTCGCCCGTCCCCGGGGCCGTGACCATCTACCCAGGAGGGACGCAGCCCCGCGCCATGGGGGAGGAGCTTTCCGTGACCTCCCGGGCGCGCTGATGACACTGAAACATGTCTTGAACACCAGTCAGTGAAGTCACGAAACAGGAGAGAGCCGGGCTCCCCTGGGCAGCGTGAAAGGCTTTCGTGAATTGCTTCGTGTGACGGCAGGAAAAATACACCTAAGCCGTCACGGATCAGTTGTTTCACGACGCCAGTCCGTTTACCCATGGAGGGTGCATCCACGGCTCGCCCCCGAGGCGTGGCGAAGGAGCATCACGTCGTGAGTCCGCAGGACGAGGTCGTGTTCGGCCACACGGTGGAAGGCCTGCTGGTGGCCCTGGACGGGCATCTGGACGCCGCGCTCCGGGCGAGGTTGAAGGACGCGGGCCTGGACGTGGAGGGAAAGCGGGCGCCCGCGTATCCCAAGACGCAGTGGTACCAGTGGCTGCGGATCTCCGCGGAGGCGCTCTTCCCGGGCGTCCCGCTCCCCCAGGCGCATTGGCAGCTGGGAGAGCGGTTCATCGAGGCCTACTTCTCCACGAGCATGGGCCGCGCGCTGCAAGCGGTGCTGAAGATCCTGGGCCCCGCGCGCACGCTGGAGCGCACCACGCGCAACATGGCCTCCGGCAGCAACTTCGTGCGGGTGGACGTGGAGCGGCTGGGCCCCACGGACTACCGGCTCAAGGTGAACGACGCGGGCCTCCACCCGGAGTTCTTCGGCGCCCTCTGCCACTTCGGGACGCTGACCACCGGCGTGCAGGGGCTCACCACCGTGGTGGAGGCCCACGCGGCGCCCTCCGCGACGTACCGGATGCGCTGGTAGCGCGGCGGGCCCGGGCGGAAGCGTCAGCCGTGGGAGATGACGAACTCCTGCGCTCCCACGCGCACCTGGAGCAGGCGCTGGACGCCCGACCCCAGCTTCCACCGGATGGCGAGCTGATCCATCCACGCGACGAACGCGGCGACGCGGAAGTCGTCGCAGAGCAGGTCGTCCAGGGCCGCGAACACCTGCTGCACGGCGGAGCTGGAGTCGTTCTCCGCGATGACGGCCTCCGACTGGATGGCCTTGTTCAGCGCGATGAGCTTGTCGAGCAGGTCCCGCCAGAACGCGTACACCTTCCCGTAGGGGCGGCCGCCGAGGTCCCCCCCGTAGCGCGAGGACTGCACGAGCACGTCCGAGAACGTGCCCGTGGCGCCGCTCTGCTCCCAGTGCGACGCGACGAAGCCGTCCGCCCCCGCCTGGGTCTTCAGGTGCCAGGCCACGCTCGCCTTCGCCCGGTCGAGCGTCCAGTCCTTCCCCCCGTCCTTGAGGTACGCGTCCCAGAGCGGCATGTAGAGCTCCTCCCGGCGCTGGAGGCTGGCGCGCACGGGCTGGTTGGCCCGGGGCAGGGCGCGCGCCAGGGCCCTCGCGAAGGCGTTGCGCTCGAAGACGGGCTCGGAGCCCAGCTTCACCAGCAGCCGCCGGAAGCTCGGGTTGTCCACGCGCAGGTCCAGCCGCGTGGCGGACTTCGTGCCGGCGGGCGCCGCGCGGAAGATGCGGTCCACCAGCGCCGGCGCGTCCTCCGGCCGGACCGCGCCCCAGACGGTGGCCCCGTCCACCGCGCGCTGGATGAGCTCCTTCGTCAGGCCGTCCTCCACCTGGCTCTGGGCGAAGAGGGAGTACTCGAACTCGTCCGCGCTGGGCGTGAGGCTGAAGCTCGGCATCTGCGCGCTGAAGTCGAGCCCCCAGCGGGACGTCTTCCCGTACAGCACGCCGGAGCTCGTGTAGCTGCGCGCCCCCAGGAAGGCGAAGCGGCGCGGGCCCTGCCGGTGGTCGCGGGACGCGTGCTGGACGACGGCCTTGAGCTTCCGCCGGTCCTCGTTCGAGGCGAAGTCGAGGTCGCGCCAGCCCAGGCCCAGGCCCCAGACGCGCTGGGACTCCACGGACTTCATGTGGAAGTAGCGCCGCGTCCAGGCGTCATCCACCCGGCGCTGGATGGAGGCCAGGTCGCCAGAGAGAAGCGCGCCGTGCGCGCCCGCCAGCTCCGCCTCCGGCACCTCCAGCTCCAGGAGGGTCGCGTCCTCGGTGCTCCGCGCGTACTCGTACTCGAAGCCGGCCTTGAGCGCGCCGCCCACCACGCTCTCCACGAAGTCCTTCAGCTCCTCATACGCGGCCGTCACCGACGCGAGCGTGGGCTCCGCCGACTTGAGGAACCCCAGCTGCTTCAGCAGCGCGGCGGCGAGCTGCAGGAGCGCGGGCTGGAGCGAGCCCTGCTCCAGGCCCTCGACGACCTTCAGGGCGTCCTGCGCCTTGGAGTCCACGGCGCCCAGGATGGACGCGAGCAGCGGCGACGAGTACCCCAGCGAGACGCCCGCGGACACCTGGGCCGCCGCGGAGTCCGAGGTGGCCTTGCGGACCGACACGCGGAACGGGCCGCCGTCCTCCGGCCGCGAGAAGACGAGGCGGAACTCGTCCTGGAGCGACACGGTGCCGCCGATGGATGCGCCCGCCTCCGCCTTCAGCTCGAACACCAGCTGGCCGGCGAGCCGCTTCGCGAGCGCCGCCACCAGGGTCGTGCTGATGGCGGACCAGGACGCCTTCACGCCGGTCTTCAGCGCCACGCGCGTCTGGAACGACAGGGCGTCACCGGGCTGGAGCGCCTGCACATCCCCCAGCACGAAGGGCAGGCGCAGCGACTTCACGTCCGAGCCCAGCGCGGCCTCCAGCGTCTGCGTCGCGGCGTGCCGCCGGTAGTCCGCCACCTGCACCTGGAGCGCCCCGCCGCCGCTCAGCTCCACGAAGGGGAAGGAGCCCTGGCCGTTGGCCTCCGCGCCCAGCTCCGCGGCGTACTTCAGCCAGCACGCGGCCCCGTCCGGGGAGAAGAGGGGCTCCACCGTGGAGCCGTCGGACTCCTTCGGGGGCACGCCGATGATGCCGTGGGCGTCCCTGTCGTCCCGGTCGTTGAAGAGCTCGACGGGGACCTTGAAGGCGCCCGTGAGCGACACCTGGCCGCCCTGGATGGGGATGGCCTTGTTGCCGTTCAGCTCGGCGTTGCCCAGCGCCTGCTCGTGCGCGGCGTTGCCCAGCGCGAGCTTGAGAGTGTTCACCGCGGGAATGTGGATGCTCCAGCTCATGAGGCCCCCCAGCCATGGAATGAGGCTGGGGATCATTGCCGCGAGCCCCGCCTGGCCGCTTCCGGCGCCAGGGAGGTGCGACTGTCCTCACCGTGAAAGCGGCCTCACCCGGGTGCGGTGGGAGTGTTCAGCCCCTGGCATCCGGGCGGCCCCGGGGCCGCCCGGGCCACGCCGCGTCCAGCAGGGCCTGCACCGCGCCCGTCACCTCGCGGTGCACCGTCAGCAGTGACTGCCGGTCTTCCGCGTCGAACCCCGGGGCCAGGTGGGGCGTCAGCGGCTCGCCGACCCATTGGATCATCTTCACGGGGAAGGGCAGGGACAGCGGCCACGGGCCCGTGGCGCCCAGGCCCAGCCACAGCGGCAGCCGCCCCGGCATCCCCACGCGCTTGCCCCACGCGTAGCCGTCATTCAGGCCCACGTAGGCGTCGTCCATGCCGTGCCCCGCGATGGGCACGATGGGCAGCCCGTAGCGCACGGCCAGGCGCAGGTAGCCCAGCCGCTCTCCCCAGTCCACGCGGTAGCGGTGCCGGAAGTCGCGGCAGCCCTCGCGCGTGCCTCCTGGCTGCACCAGCACGTGCTCGCCCCGCCTCACCGCCTCCGCCAGCAGCGGGCCGTCACCCGTGACGAAGCCCAGCCCGTCCGCCACCCGCCGCATGCCGGGGATGCGGTCGAACGCGCCGTGGGCGATGCCGTGCGGCAGGTAGCCCAGGTGGTCGTGCAGCGTCACCGTCAGCATGCACAGGTCCACCGCCAGGGGCCGCCCGTGGTAGCCCACCAGCAGCTTCGCGCCGGGACGCAGGAGCGGCTCCAGGTTCACCACTTCATAGCGGTGGTAGCGCTGGAGCAGGCGGAACGTCGTCAGCCACGCGGCCCTCGCCGCCGTCGCCGTGACGCTCACCCGCCCACCCGGTACAGCACCGCGCCGTGCGCCACGCCCGCGCCCACGCCCACCATCAGCACCCGGTCCCCCGGCTTCACCGGCCGCGTGCGCCACAGCCGATCCAACCCCGTGCCCAGCGACGCCGAGCCCACGCTGCCCACCGTGTCCACCACCGTCACGCTCTTCTCCACCGGCACCCCCAGCGCCTGGAGGATGGCCGCGAACATGCTCCCGTTCGGCTGGTGCGTGAGCACCCACTCCACGTCCGCCACCGTCAGCCCCGCGCCCTGGAGCACCTCCGACGCCGCGCGCGTCAGCGCCCCCAGCGCCACGCGCGTCATGTCCCGCGCGGGCGTGAGGAAGCGCATGGGCTCGAGCCCGCCCGCCTGGTGCGGGTTCTCCAGGACGACGTCCGGCGGCAGCGTGCCGTCGTTGCCGAGCGCCACCCCCAGCACGCCCTCGCCGGGCCGCGCGTCGCCCAGCACCACCGCCGCCGCCGCGTCGCCCAGCACCAGGTAGGGCCGGGGGTCCTCCGGCCGCGTGGTGCGCGACAGCAGCTCCACGGACACCACGCCCACCGGCCCCAGCCCCGTCGCCACCGAGCGCGCCGCCAGGTCGAACGCGCTCAGGAACCCCATGCACGCGTTGCCCACGTCCATCGCGTCGCACGTGCCGGACAGCCCCAGCGCCGCCGCCACGCGGCTGCCGTTGGCCGGCGTGATGACGTCCCCGCCCATGGACGACACGAAGAGGATGCGCCGGAGCGCCGTCGCGGGGAGCCCCGCGGCCTCCAGCGCGCCCCGCAGGGCCCGGGCCCCCAGGTCCGCCGCGCGCGTGCCCTCCGGGGCGAAGTGCCGCGTGCGGATGCCCGTCTTGCGC
>JAFADT010000197.1 GCA_023424585.1 Pseudomonadota bacterium | reverse complement strand
CCTCCAGCACCGCGCGCACCCGCACCCGCGCCACGTCGTGCCAGAAGGCCGCGTGCAGCAGCAGCTCCGGCCCGCTGCGCGCCACCCGCGTCGGCGCCCGGCGCATGCGCCGCTGGAGGAAGTCCTTCACCCGCCCCCGGCTGTCGTAGCGCTCCAGCCGCTCCCACAGCGCCACCAGCGCGGCGGCGCCCAGCGGCAGCGCCCGGGCCAGCTCCCGCGCCTCGTCGTCGGTGAAGGCCGGCGCCCCCTCCGCCACGGGGCGCTTGAACACCCGCTCGAACACCTCGCCCGCGGCGCACGCGGCGCGCAGCTCCGGCAGGTTTCGCGGCAACAGCTCCACCGCCTGGGCCCAGACGCGGCCCCCCAGGAGCGGCGCTGCGTCCAGCACCTCCGTCTCCAGGCGCAACAGCCGCTCACCCAGCGTCGTGGGCCCCTCCTCCCGCGCGCCGTCGTCGTCCGCGCCGGAGTCCCTGGAGGCGCTGGCGGACAGCCGCCGCTCCACCGCGCGCTCCACCGCCTCGCGCAGGCGCTCCACCTCGTGCATCAGCCGGACGGGCGAGGCGTCGCCCGGCCAGCCCTCCGCCTCCACGCGGCGCCGCAGCGCGGCCAGCGTCGCGTCCACCTCCGGCTGGGCGATGGCCACCTCGCGCAGCAGCTCGAAGTGGTTGCGGATCCGGTCCTTCCAGAAGAAGGACTCCAGCACGCCCTTGAGCGCGCGGTAGCGCAGGCGCGTGGCCTCCAGGAGGTCCGCCCGGTCCTCCAGCCGCGCTCTCAGGTCGTCTGGACGGGTGGCCACGCCCCCATCATAGGGAGCGCGCGCGCCGGACGCAGGCTCCCCCATGGCGCGGAGCGTCGGACGTGGAACGGTGGCGTCCCCACGGACGTGGGAAGGTGGACGACAGCGCCGGCTCAGACGCGCATGGGCATGACCACGGCGGTGAAGCTGCGGTCGCCAGGGCCGTGCAGGACGCCCGGGCTGTGCTCGTCGCCCAGCTCGAAGCTGACCTCGTCCGTGTCCGTCACGCCCAGCACGTCCATCAGGTAGCGGGCGTTGAAGCCGATGGTGATGTCGTTGCCCTTGTAGTCCACGTCCAGCGCGTCGCGCGCCTCACCCAGGTCCGGGTTGCTGGCGGTGATGAGCAGCTTGCCCTGCTCCAGGCCGATGCGGATGGCGTTGCTCTTGTCCGCGGACAGGAGCGCGATGCGCTTGAGGCCCTCCAGCAGGCGCACCTTGGGCACGAGGACGACCTTCTCGCCCTCCTTGGGGATGACGCGCTGGTACTCCGGGAACTGCCCGTCGATGAGGCGCATCACCATGGTGAGGCCCGGCTTCTTGAACAGCGCCGAGTTCTCCGCGAACCCCAGGTGGCACTCCGCGTCCGGGGCCTCGTCCAGCAGGCGCTTGAGCTCCATCAGGCCCTTGCGCGGGATGATGACGCCGCTCTTGAGCTTGAAGTCGCCGGACATCTCGCGCTCGATGAGCGACAGCCGGTGGCCGTCCGTGGCCACCATGCGGACCTTGCCGCTGGGCTGGGGCTCGAAGAAGACGCCGTTGAGGATGTAGCGCGTCTCGTCGCTGGAGATGGCGAACTGGGTCTTCTTGATCATCTCCAGCAGCACGTTGCCGGAGATCTGCACCAGCGGAGCGTTCTCCTCCTTGGGCAGCTTCGGGTACTCCTCGGCGGCCATGCCGACGATCTTGAAGTGCGCGGAGCCGGAGGCGATGTCGACGTAGTTGTTCGCCAGCTTCTTGAGCGTGACCTCCGCGTCCGGGAGGTTCTGGACGATGTCGAAGACGTACTTCGCGCTCAGCGTGACGGCGCCCGGCTTGGACACGTCCGCCGCGTGCTCGGACACGATGCCGATGTCCAGGTCGAAGGCCGTGACCGTGATGCTGCCCTTGTTCGCCGTGAGCAGCACGTTGGCGAGGATGGGCATCGTCGTCTTGCGCTCCACGATGCCCTGGGCGCGGTAGAGGGCCTTCTTCAGCTCGTCGGCGGCGATGCGGAATTCCATCGTGGGCGTCCTTACAGGTCACGGCCCCGGAGGCCGCACTGACGGGCCGGATGTAGCCTGCGCATGCAGGAGCGTCAACGAAGGGAATCGCCCATCGTCCCTCTTGCGAACGGCGCTCCGCGGCCCTACGGCCGGGCAATCCGGACTGGTCGGGTGTCCAGGTGGGACATGGAGGAAAATCGCCCCTGTCACCCTGGCAGGCGGGCGCGCGGCCGGGCAGAGTGGACCCGGCCGTGCCCCTCCCGCGTTGAAGGAGGGCCTCCCCGCCCTCCTTCAGGAGTCGCCATGAACGCCCGCTCCCTGATTCTGTCCGCCGTGCTC
This sequence comes from Pseudomonadota bacterium, assembly GCA_023424585.1. Classification (GTDB taxonomy): domain Bacteria; phylum Myxococcota; class Myxococcia; order Myxococcales; family Myxococcaceae; genus Corallococcus. Next base: position 191 of record JAFADT010000197.1, on the reverse strand, counting down.
GCGCTCGGCCCGGTGGCGTGCAGCACGCCGTCCTCTCCCACCGCGCAGCCGTCCGGCGGCGATGTGCCCGGCGCGGCGGCCCCCGCCGACCTGAAGCGGACCGAAGTGGAGGCGCCCGCGGGCGCCGCCAACGAGCCCGGCACGGCCACCCCCACCCCCTCACCCGGAGACGCCACCATGACCACCAGCAC
>JAFADT010000086.1 GCA_023424585.1 Pseudomonadota bacterium | reverse complement strand
GGATGGGCTGGTGGCGCGAGGCCGGGTTGGACTCGGGGCCGGTGCAGTTGATGACGTGCTGCACGCGCAGCACCCGCGGCTCCCGCTCGCCCCGGGGGCGCAGGTGGACCGCCACCGCGTCCGGCTCCAGCTCGAAGCGCAGCACGTGGCCCGCGTGGAGCACCAGGCGCCCGTCGCGCCGCCACGCGTCCATGACGTCATGGATCTCCGGCGCCATGCGGTGGCGGTGCACCTCCCAGTACGCCCGCAGGTGGCGCAGGAACCGCCGCCGCTCCGGCTCCGACAGCCGCTGCCACAGGGGCGTCGTCACCGGCCGCAGCGAATCCACCGCCGCGCGCCAGTCCGCGCCCGCCGCCGCCTGCGCGTCCACCTCCTGGCGCATCGTGCGCAGCACGTCGCGGACGCGCAGCGTGCTGAACGGCACCACCTCCCGCGCGGAGGCGGACGCCACCTCCGCGTTACGGCAGCGGTCCATCTCCCGGCGCACCGAGCGCAAGAGCTCGCGGATGCGCAGGGGCTCCGCCGCCGCGGGCGCCTTCGCGCCGTGCGCGCGGTGCGGGTGCGGCAGCAGGCCGTGCCGCGACAGCGCATGCACCGGGCCCTGGTGCCCGCGCTCAGTCAGCGACAGCACCGTGTCCACCATGGTGAGCGCCGTGCCGATGAGCAGCACCGGGTCCCCGGCGCCGATGCCCTCCAGCGCCCCCGGCGCCCACGGCGAGCGGTGGTAGCGCGGGCTCGCGTACAGCCCGCCGTCCGGCACGCGCAGGTCCGCGGGCAGCGCGTTGCCCAGGGCGAGCACCCCGCCGCGCGCCTCCAGGTCCTGGCCGCTCGCGAGCGCCACCTTCACGCCGTCCGCCGTGTCCACCACGGCGGTCACCACGTCGCGCGCCGTCTCCAACTGAACGCCCGGCGCGGCCCGCGCGGCGGTGTCCTTCAGCACCGCCTCCAGGTACTGGCCGTAGCGGCGGCGCTCGGCGAACGCGGACGGCGGCGTGTCCGGCGCGTCCACGCGCAGCCAGCGCAGGAAGTGCTCCGGGTCGTCGACCCAGGCGCTCATGCGGCCCGCCGGCACGTTGAGCAGGTGCCGCGCGCTGGGGGTCGAGTACGCCACCCCCCGCCCCAGGCGCTCCCCTCGCTCCACGAGGGCCACGCGCAAGGGCGAACGGGCGGCCCTCAGGAGACAGGCCGCGAGCAGCGTTCCGCTGGCGCCCGCGCCGATGATGATGACGTCCTGCCGGGAGTGCACCTCCCGATTCTAGGTCCGCACCCCGGGGATGCCACCCCTCCAGGGGTCGCCTCCCGCGTGGACTGTCCGTCGGCCCACGGCCATGGGCCCCCTCGTGCCCACCGTGGGACGTCGGGGCCCGGTGGACCTCACAGCGCCTGCCGGACCCCTGGCACCGCGGGGACGGGAGGGGCGGGGGGCGGCACCGCCAGCCGCTCCCCGATGCGCGTCAGCCCCGCTCCCTCGCGGGCGCGGGCATGCACGAGCGGATAGTCGGGGAACGCGGTGCCGAACCACCGGTCCAGCACCACGGTGTAGAGGCCGTAGTGCCCCTGGTAGCGCGCGTGGTGCAGCGCGTGGAACGTGGGGGTGAAGAAGACGCGGCCCACCCAGGACGCCACGAAGCGCCTGGGCAGCCACTCCGTGTTGCCGTGCCCGAACGCGTTGAGGACGTAGTTGGTCAGCATGTAGGCCAGGACGCCCACCTGCGTGCCCGGGAACAGGTGCATGGCCGCGAAGTGCAGGCCGAGCCCGCCGCCCATCAGCACCAGGCGCTCCGCCACGGAGAACGACAGCGCGGTGAGCGGCTCCGTCACCTGCGCCACGTGGTGCTGCGCGTGGAAGCGATAGAAGCGCGGCAGGTGCAGCAGCCGGTGCGTCACGTAGAACCACACCTCGAAGCCCACGAACATCCACGCGTACGACCACAGCGCCGTGGCCAGGCTGAACGGCGCGTACAGCGGCCCGGTGAAGGCGCGGAAGGCGGCGATGAGCACCGCGTCCGTCGCCACCACGCCCACCGCCGCGAGCGCCTCGCGGCGCAGCTGCCCCTGGGCCAGCGCCCGCCGGTACACCCGGAAGCGCTCCGCCAGCCGCGTGCGCCACACCAGCCAGCCTGCGGCCACCATCGACAGCTTGATGGCCCCGGAGATGATCAGGACCCCGAGGAGCAACACCGGCAGGGACGGATTGTCGGGCAGCAGCAGCATGACGGACCTCGCGAAGGCCAGCGCACCCCCGGGCCACGCGCGCCCGGACCCCCCATGGATAGGGCCCGCCCGGTGTCATTGTCAAATCTGACAATAGCGCTGCGCGCGTCGAACGACGCCTGGGTGGGTAGGATGCGCCGCGATGGCATCCAGGCGTCCCCAGGTCCGGGCCCCGTCCCGGCGCAGCTCCGCTCCCCGTCGTCCCGCGAAGCCCGCCGCGCCCCGCAGGCGGCGCACGCCGGAGGAGGCGCGCGAGGCCATCCTCCAGGCCGCAGAGCCGCTGCTCGTGGCGCAGGGGCCGGACCGGGTGGGGTTGCAGGCGGTGGCGAAGGCGGCGGGGGTGAGCCACGCGCTCGTCACCCACTACTTCGGCACCTATGAGGCCCTGGTGCGCGAGGTGCTCCTGCGCCGCAACGAGCTGCTGGCCGCGTCCTTCCGGGAGCAGCTGCTCGCGGCGGAGGCGCCCCCTGACGCGGGGGCGCTGCTCGAGCGGTTCTTCGCCGTGGTCCAGGAGGGGCAGCACGGCCGGCTGATGGCGTGGGCCCTGCTCACCGGCCGCGCCGAGCACATGCCCCTGGTGCGCGCGCAGGGCCTGCGGCTGCTGGCGGACGCGCTGGAGCTCCAGGCAGGCCGCGTGGCGGAGGCGCAGGGCACGCCGCCGCCCTCGCGGGACACGGTGGACATGACGCTGCTCGTGGCGCTGTGCGCGTCGCAGTGGTTCCTGCTCTCGCGGGAGGTGCTGCTGCCCGTGCTGGGGCGCGCGGCGGACGCGGCGTCGGACGCGCGGTTCCGCGAGGTGCTCGGCGGCATGCTCCAGCGGTCGCTCGGGGTGAAGCCCGCCGGCGGAGGCTGAGCGGCGCGCCCACACGTGCACTCGGCCGGCGGGGGCGGGGGCTGGG
>JAFADT010000001.1 GCA_023424585.1 Pseudomonadota bacterium | reverse complement strand
TTCGAGGGGCGGGCGGCGGTGCGGTGGCTCGTCCCGACGGCGCGGGGCTCCGGGCGGGCGGTCTGGCCCGCGCTGGAGGTGATGCGGGGCGTGGACGTGCTGGTGGGCGCTGGCGGCTACAACACCGTGCAGGAGGCCCGGGCCACCGGGACGCCGCTGGTGGCCCGGGCGTGGCCCCGGCTCTATGACCGGCAGGCCCTGCGGCTGACGGAGGCGGAGCGGGTGGAGGACGCGGCTGCGCTGGAGGCGAGGGTCGCGTCCCTGCTCCAGGCGGGGCCGCGTGCTCGGCCCGCGGCCTGGGTCAACGGCGTCCACGCGGCGGTGGAGGCCATCGAGCGCGTCGCGCGCTAGTGCTTGAAGCCCTGGTGGCCGGTGGCCGGCTCGATGCCGTGGGCCATGATGAAGTGGTACATCACCTGCGGATCCTCCTTGGGGCCGCCCATCAGCTCCACCAGGAAGTGGCCCGCCTGCGGGTCCGCGTCCGGATCCGGGGAGATGGAGACCTCGGAGATCTCACGGCCCACCATCACCATCTCGCCCACCAGGGACTTGCCCTTGATGAGCTGGAGGACGTGCTGGCGCTCCTCCTCCATCAGCATCCAGTGGAAGTCGTCATGGTCGAACAGCGTCATGTCGGGGGAGCCACAGCGCAGGATGCAGTTGGTGTGCTCCTGGAGCCAGCGCCAGAAGGCATCGAAGTTCAGGGTGCGGGCCGGTGGGGCGAGCAGATCCATCGGGTGACCTCTTCAAGCAGGGCGAGCGCCCGGACGCCGGGTGCGCATCGGGCCGCGTGTCCGTGCTGACTAACATGGCCGGGCCTCGGGAGGCCGGCTCCTTTTGGGGGGCCATGTCGGGGTCGGGCTGCCAGCATCCCGGGTGCGAATCCACGATATCGGACGCTTGTTGCTTTCCTCAGGAAGAGGGCGGCGACCACCTGGGTTGGCGCGGCCCGGAGGGAGGATGCGCCACCATGACGAAGCAGGACGCTGGCCGGGGGCTCGCCCGGGAGGTGCCATGAGCCTGCGGGCCTTCTTTTCCACCGTGGTGGGGGGGCTGGTCCTCCTCACCGTGGTGTCCGCCACCCTGCTCGCGGTGCTGACGACCTCCCTGGAGCGCATGGCTTCCACGCTGAGTGAATCCGTGGAAGGCGTCCGGCAGGCGGAGGAGCTGGAGGTGGACCTGCTCGTCCACTCGCGGCTGCTGACGTCGCCGGGCACCTCCCTGGCAGACCCGTCGCGCGGGCGCTCGCCGCTCCAGCTCGAGGCCGACCTGCGCCGCCAGCTGCTGGAGATGCACAGCCTGGCGTCCACCGAGGAGGAGCGCCAGACGGTGGCGGAGGCGCAGCAGCAGGTCTACGCCTACCTGGCCGCGCAGCGCGCGCCGCTGGGGCCCGAGGTGTCCCCGGCCCAGCATGACGTGGCGGCGATGGCCTCGCTGGACGCGGCGCTGCGGTCGCTGGAGCGCCTCATCCAGATCAACGTGGACCAGGCGCAGGAGGCCCGACAGCGCGCGGCGCACTGGAGCGAGATGGGCGACGTGCTGGGGCTGGTGCTGGGCCTGCTGGTGCTGGCGACCCTGGTGCTGGTGGTCTTCTGGCTGCGGCGCTTCGCGCTGCGTCCGCTGACGGCGCTGCGGAGCGCGATGGCCGGCTTCGGCCGGGGGGGGCGGCACCTGCGCGCGCCCGAGGAGGGCCCGTCGGAGATCCGCGACATGGCCCACACCTTCAACGAGATGGCGGACAGCCTGGGCCACCAGCAGGAGCAGCAGCTGGCGTTCCTGGCCGGCGTGGCGCACGACCTGCGCAACCCCCTGTCCGCGCTGAAGCTGTCCACGGCGCTGACGAACCGGGGGGAGGTGACGCCGGAGCGGATGCAGCGCACGCTGTCGCTGGTGCGGCGGCAGGTGGCGCGCCTGGACCGGATGGTGGGGGACCTGCTGGACGCGACCCGCATCGAGGCCGGCAAGCTGGAGCTTCAGCTGGAGGTGCGCGACACGCGCGAGCTGGCGCGCTCCGTGGTGGAGCTGTACCAGTCCAGCGACTCCGGGCACATGCTGGAGCTGGTGGTGCCGGACGCCGCGGTGCTGGTGCGCGCGGACCCCGCCCGGCTGGAGCAGGTGCTGACCAACCTGGTGAGCAACGCGCTCAAGTACTCCCCCGCGGGCAGCCGGGTGGAGGTGTCCGTGGGCGGGGACGCCGAGCACGTGGTGCTGGCCGTGGCGGACCAGGGCATCGGCATGTCGCGGGAGGAGCTGGAGGGGCTCTTCATCCCGTTCCAGCGCGCGGGCAAGGCGAAGCAGCGCGCGCCGGGCGTGGGGCTGGGGCTGTCGGTGTCGCGGCGGATCATCGAAGCGCACGGCGGCCGCATCGAGGTGGAGAGCCAGCCCGGCCGGGGCTCGGTGTTCCGCGTCTTCCTGGCGCGGGTGTCCGCCGGCCCGCCGGAGCCGCCCGCGCCCTCCTCCGACGAGGAGGAGCCCGCACGGGTGCGCTCCGGCGCGATGCACTGAGGGTGGGGACGACCGTTGCCTGAAGCGGGGTTCCGGTGACGCCAGGGATGCGCTCGGGCGGGGCAGGGCGTACCTTGCGGCCCCATGTCAGGAGCCGTCTGGATGATGAAGTGTTCCTACCGGGCCGTGCCGCTGGCCGCCCTGCTGGTGCTGGGAGGGTGCGCGGGGCGCGCGCAGACCGAGCCCCCCGTCACGCCCGCCGCCCCCGCGCGGGAGGCGCCGTCCTCCGTCGTCCAGTCGCGGGAGGGGGGCTTCAGCGTGACCTTCCCCGGCCCCGTCACCGAGGAGCGGCGCGTGCAGCCCACGGACGTGGGCGAGGTGACGCTGCACACGTTCATCGCCGCGAGCACGCAGGACGACACCGCCTACTACGTCTCCTATACGGACTTCCCGCTCGCGGCGGTGGCGCAGGTGAACCCGCGCGACGTGGTGGACCGCGCCAGCCAGGGCGCGCTGGAGGCCCTGGGCGCGACGGCCATCACCGCGAAGCCGCTCCAGATGGAGGGCCGCTACCCGGGCCAGGAGGTGGGCGGGGTGTCCGGCCCGCGCCGGCTCCGGGGCCGCTTCTTCATGGTGGGCCCGCGCCTGTACCAGCAGCTGCTCCTGCACCCGGAGGGGCGCGCGCCCGAGGACGCGGACCGCTTCTTCGACTCGTTCCGGCTGGACCCGGCGGTGGCGGGGCCGCTGGGGCAACAGACGACCGGCGGCTGAGGGCCGGCGCTTCAGTGCAGCGGGGGCAGGAACCGGCGCACCCCGGTGAGCAGGGCCTCGCGGTCGAACGGCTTGGCGAGCACCTCGCGGATGGCGGGGTGGCGCTCCTCGCTGGCGCTGATGGCTACGACGGGCACGTCCATCAGGTGGGGCTCGCGGCGCAGGGCGTCCAGCAGCCGCCAGCTGTCCCTGCGCGGCGTCCACAGGTCCACGAGCAGCAGCGCCGGGGGCGGGTGGGCGTCCAGCCAGGTGCGCGCCGCGTCGCCGTTCTCCGTGGCGACGACGGCGTGGCCCTCCGCGAGGAGGATCTCCACGAGCGCGTCGCGCAGGTCGCTGTCGTCCACGACGAGGAGGAGGGTGGGGGTCACGCGGTTCATGCGGCCGGAACGCATAGGGCAAGCGCGTCCGGAGGGACAGGGAACATCTGCCGGGTGCGACCGGCAACGCGGTGCGCGCGCCTTCAGCGCTCGTCGAACATGGCCTGGAGCACGCGCCAGGCGAGCTTCAGCTCGGAGCCGGTGCGGCACGCGAGGAAGTCGCAGATCTCCGCCACGCCGTCCGTGCGCTCCAGGTCGAACGAGTGGAAGAGCGTCTTGAGGGACACGTCCAGGCCCATGGACAGCTTGCCCAGCGTGTCGAGCGAAGGAGAGAACGCGCCTCGCTCGATGCGGCGGATGGCATCCACCGACAGGTCACTGCGTTCGGCGAGGGCTTCCTGCGTGAGGTCGCGGCTGTTGCGCATGCGGCGCAGGTGGTCGCCAAACCGTCGGTGGAGCTTCGTCCACGTCATGAGCCTGTGATTCCCCATGGTTGCGGCGGATAATTTGGGGACGCGTTGCGCCATGTGAAGGGAGCATGTTCGCGGCCGGACCCTGCGTTGGCGCTGGGGGACGGGAAACCGCTTCTTCCCCGGGAAGGGCCGGCCGGGACGTGCGGTGCAGGACGGAAGCGGTGTCCAGGAGGCCACGCCGGGGCGGCTTACGAGGCGGCCGAGCGTGGGGTCCAGAACATGCGTGACCCGGGGCTTTCGTCTACGCTCGCGGACCACATGACGGTTCCCGATGTCTCGCGGCGGCGCTGGCGGGCGGGGTTGCTCGCTGTCCTGGCGGGGGCCCTGCTCCCCGGGTGCGAGTCCCGCACACCCCCTCAGCGCTTCCCCCTGACGTCGACTCCCGCGGCGGACGCCGTGCCGCCGTCGGAGCCGGGCGCTTCGCCCGCCGCATCCGTGGCGGCGCAACCCTCCGCGCGGCCCGAGGCTGCGGAAGAGACCGGGTCCGTCGCGGCCGAGAACGTGGAGAAGGGCGCGGTTGCTCCTCGCGGGGTGCCCGCGTCCGCCGCCGAGAACGTGGAGAAGGGCGCGGGTGCTCCCCGCGGGGTGACTGCCGCCGAGCGCGCGGAGCCGGGCGCGGGTGCTTCTCTCGGGGTGCCCGCTTCCGCGAACCTGCCCGCGCCACCGCGAAGCCCGTCGCGTCCGGTGGGGCGCTCGGCGTTTCGCGCGCTGCCTCCTACCACCGAGCGCGCCGGGCACCTGCACGCGCTCGCCACGCGGCTGCGTGCTCCGGGGGGCGCGGTGGAGGATCCGTGCCTGGAGCCCGGGGACGCGGGCTGCGCGCGGTCCGCGCTGACGCCGTTCTACTCCGCGCTGGACGGGCTCCTGGAGGGCACGGCGAAGGCGCCCACGGTGGTCGCCGCGTTCGGCAACTCGCTCATCGCGGGGGACCGCATCGTGGACGTGGTCCGCGAGGAACTGGCGGCGGGCTTCGGCGGCGCGGGCCGGGGCGTGCTGCTGGTGGACCGCATGGCGCCCTACGGCGGGCGCACGCGCACGGCCGCGGTGAGCAGCGGCTGGCAGCCGCGCACGCTGGGCGAGCTGAAGGCGCCGCCGCACCCGTTCGGCATCACCGGCGTGTACCAC
>JAFADT010000845.1 GCA_023424585.1 Pseudomonadota bacterium | reverse complement strand
GGTACATGGCGATGAGGAAGCCACCCACCACGCCGCCGAGGAACACCATCAGCAGCGGTTCGATCATCGACGTCAGCGCGCCGATGGCCGTGTCCACTTCGTCGTCGTAGAAATCGGCGATCTTGTTGAGCATGGTGTCCATGGCGCCCGTCGCCTCGCCGACGCCAATCATCTGCACCACCATGGACGGGAACACCTTGGTCTCCAGGAGCGGGCCCGCGATGTTCTTGCCCTCGGCGATCTTCCCGCGCACGTAGTAGATGGCCTCCTCCACCGTACGGTTGCCGGCCGTCTTCGCCGTCACGTCCAGCGCGTCCAGGATGGGCACGCCGGAGGAGATCATCGTGCCCAGCGTGCGCGTGAAGCGCGCCACCGCCACCTTGCGCAGGACGTCGCCGAACAGGGGCAGCTTGAGGAACGTCTTGTCCCAGAACTTACGGCCCTTGGGCTGCTTGTAGCTCCAGCTGAAGGCGAAGACGACCGCGGCGATGCCCACGACGGCGTGGATGAAGTACGCCTGCGCGAGCTTCGACAGGTCCACCACCACCTGCGTGGGGCCCGGCAGCGCCGAGCCGAAGTCCGAGAACATCTTCTCGAAGACGGGCGTCACCTTGAGCAGGAGGAGCGCCGTCACGCCGATGGCCACCAGGATGACCACCGACGGGTAGGTCATGGCGCCCTTGACCTTCGCCTTGAGCTTCTCGCTCTTCTCACGGTAGGCGGCGAGCCGGTTGAGGATGGTGTCGAGGATACCGCCCACCTCGCCCGCGGCGCACAGCTGCACGTAAAGCTCGTCGAAGACCTTGGGGTGTTCCTTGAGCGCGTCCGCGAAGGTGGAGCCCTGCTCCACCTTGCCCTTGATGGCGAACACCACCTTCTTGAAGGCGAGGTTGTCCATCTGGCTGGCGAGGATGTCCAGGCACTGCACCAGCGGCAGGCCCGCGTCGATCATCGTCGCGAACTGACGGGTGAAGATGAGGATGTCCTTGCCGGTGACCCCTTGCAGGCCCGGCAGGGCCAGCTCCATGTCGAGGGCGCCCTTCTTGCGCACCTTCGTCGGGTTGAGCCCCAGGGACTTCAGGCGGGCGTTGACGGCCTCGATGTCCGAGGCCTCCATCTCGCCCTTCTTGTTCTCCCCGCTCTTGGTCTTCGCCTCCCAGAGGAACTGGGCCGTGCTCTTCTTGGACGCTGTCGCCTTCTGCTGCACTGCCGGTGCTGCCATGACGGGACCTCCGGGGAGGGCGAGGAGTCTAACCTGTGATTTTCATGCCCCAAAACTAACGGGCACCCGCTCCCCCGGCCGGCCGCTGGGCGCCGCCCGGCGCGCCGCCCGTGGCGAGGATGTTGCGCAGCTCCTCCGGGTCGGAGGAACGGCCAAAGGCCTCGTCCTGGGAGATGAGCCGGCGCGCCAGGAGCGCGGCGAGCGCCTGGTTGAACGTCTGCATGCCGTACTTCGCCTGGCCCACCTGCATGGAGGAGTAGATCTGGTGGACCTTGTCCTCGCGGATGAGGTTCCGGATGGCGGGGTTGGGCACCATGACCTCCAGGGCCAGCACGCGGCCCGGAGCGCCCTGCTTGGCGACGAGCGCCTGGCTCATCACGCCCTCCAGCACGAAGGACAGCTGCGCGCGCACCTGGGGCTGCTGGTACGGCGGGAACACGTCCAGGATGCGGTTGATGGTCTGCACCGCGCTGTTGGTGTGCAGCGTCGCGTAGCAGATGTGGCCCGTCTCCGCGATGGTGAGCGCCGCCTCGATGGTCTCCAGGTCGCGCAACTCGCCGACGAGCACCACGTCCGGGTCCTGGCGGAGGATGTACTTGAGCGCCGTCTTGAAGTTGCGCGTGTCCGCGCCCACCTCGCGCTGGTTCACCAGGCAGTTCTTGTGCGGGTGCAGGTACTCGATGGGGTCCTCGATGGTCATGATGTGCTCATGACGCTCGGTGTTGATCTTGTCGATCATCGAGGCCAGCGTGGTGGACTTGCCGGAGCCCGTGGGGCCCGTCACCAGGATGAGGCCGCGCGGCTTCTTCACCAGCTCCGCCACCACCGGCGGCAGGCCCAGCTCCTGGAAGGTCAGGATCTTGAAGGGAATGGTGCGGAAGGCGCCGGCCACCGCGCCGCGCTGCATGAAGATGTTCGCGCGGAAGCGCGACAGGCCCTTCACGCCGAACGACAGGTCCAGCTCGTTCTCCTCCTCGAACTTGTGCTTCTGGGCGTCCGTGAGGATGGAGTAGCAGAGCTGCTTGGTCTCCACGGGCGTGAGCGGCGCCGTCTTGAGCGGGACGAGCTCACCGTCCACGCGGAGCTGTGGCGGCGAGCCGGTGGTGATGTGGAGGTCGGAAGAGCCCTTCTCGACCATCGCCTTGAGGAGCTGGTGCAGGTTGGCCACGGATGCGTGTCCTGTCGGGGAGAGGTGGGGTGGAGGAAGGGGGTGACTAGAAGCGGTCCGGCGCGGTGTTGCCCACGACCTCTTCCAGGGTGGTCATGCCGTCCATGAGCTTCTTGAGCGCGCTCATGCGCAGGCTGCTCATGCCCAGGCGGATGGCCTCCTGCTTGAGCTCCGCGGCGGAGGCGCCGTTGATGACCAGCTCCTTGAGGCCATCCCAGAAGGGCATGACCTCATAGATGGCCACGCGGCCGCGGTAGCCGCGGTCGTTGCAGTCGCGGCAGCCGACCTTCTCGTACATGGTGAAGGTGCCCATCCTGTCCGGCGGGATGCCCGCGTCGATGAGGGCCTGCTCGTCCACCTTCTCCGCGGGGCGCTTGCAGGCCGGGCACAGGCGGCGCGCCAGACGCTGGGCGAGGATGAGGTTGAGCGACGCCGTCACGAGGAACGGCTCGATGCCCATGTTGAGCAGGCGGCTGACCGTGCCCGGGGCGTCGTTGGTGTGCAGCGTGGAGAGCACCAGGTGGCCGGTGAGCGCCGCCTTCACGCCGATCTCCGCCGTCTCGAAGTCGCGGATCTCACCGATCATGATGATGTCGGGGTCCTGGCGGAGGAAGGAGCGCAGGGCGGCCGCGAAGTTCAGGCCGATGTCGTCGTGCATCTGCACCTGGTTGATGCCGGCGAAGTTGAACTCGACCGGGTCCTCCGCGGTGCAGATGTTGGTGCCCACGTCGTTGAGGCTGGAGAGCGCGGAGTACAGCGTCGTCGTCTTGCCGGAGCCCGTGGGGCCCGTCACCAGCACCATGCCGTAGGGCCGGTCGATGGCCTCCTTGAACCAGGCCAGGGGCTCGGCGTCGAAGCCCAGCTTCGTCATGTCCAGCTGCAGGTTGCTCTTGTCGAGCAAGCGCATGACGACCTTCTCGCCGAAGAGCGTGGGGCACACGCTCACGCGGAAGTCCATCTCCTTGCCGCCGCCGATCTTGATCTTGATGCGGCCGTCCTGCGGCAGGCGCCGCTCGGAGATGTCCAGCGACGCCATGATCTTCAGACGGCTGGTGATGGCGTTGCGCAGCTTCATGGGCGGGCGCATCACCTCGTACATCACGCCGTCGATGCGGAAGCGGACCCGGAAGTCCTTCTCGTACGGCTCGATGTGGATGTCGGACGCGCGCTTCTTGATGGCGTCCATGAGGATGAGGTTCACCAGCTTGACCACGGGCGCGTCGTCCGCGGCCTTGGCCATCTCATCCAGGTTCTCCTGCTCCTCCTTGGCGACCTCGATGTCGTCCCCCACGTCGCCGACGATGTCCTCCAGCGAGGGGCCCTTCTCCGCGTAGTAGCGCTCGATGGACTCGCGGATGGAGATCTCCGACGCGACGACGGCTTCGATGTTGTAGCCGGTGAGGAACTTCAGGTCGTCCACCGCGAAGATGTTGGACGGGTCGCACATGGCCACGATGAGGGACGGGCCCGCGCGGTTGACCGGGATCACCAGGTGCTTCTCGGCCACTTCCTTGGGCACGAGCTTGATGATGTCCGGATCAATGTCGAAGTCCTTCAGGTTGATGGCCGGGACGCCGTACTGCTTGGACAGGAAGTCGGTGAGCTTCGACTCCTCGATGGCGCCCGTCTTGATGAGCGCCGTGCCGATGCGCGCGCCGCTCTTCTGCTGCTCCTCCTGCGCCTTGCGGAGTTGCTGGACGGAGATGAGGTTCTCGCGCACCAGCAATTCACCGAGTCGACCGGACATTTCTGGGATGCCTCTTTGAGCGTGAGGAGGGAACAGCTAGAGCCCCGGCTGTCAGCGGGACCCGCGGGGGAACTGGAAGCCGTGCGGCAGGGGCCTGAAGCCCTGGCACGGATCCTCCCGGATTAGAGGAAACCGACGCGCGGCCTGTCAAGGCGCCCTCGCGTGCTCCCTCGCTGACCGGCGCCCCCTCTCCGGAGGGCGCGCCGGGCCCTACCCGTCGCCGCGCGCCACCACGGTGCGGGCGGCCTCCACGTCGCGTTTGATTTGACCCACCAGTTCGGCGGCGGAGCCGAAGCGCTGCTCGGGCCGCAGCCGCTCCAGGAACTGCACCCGCAGCTCCTCTCCGTAGAGGTCGCCCGTGAAGTCCAGCAGGTGCGCCTCGATGGTGACCTCCGTGCCACCAAAGGTGGGCTTCACGCCGATGTTGGCCGCCCCCGGGCGCCACGGCCCGTCCGCCTCGGACAGGAGGCGCACGCGGATGGCGTACACGCCGGGCGCGGGCCGCAGCTCGTTCTGCGTGTCCACGTTGGCGGTGGGGAAGCCGATGGTGCGCCCCCGGCCCGCGCCGGACACCACCGTGCCGTCCAGGTCGAACGGGCGGCCGAGCAGGCGCCGGGCGGCGCCCACCCGGCCCTCCAGGATGTACTCGCGGATCCGCGACGAGGACGCGACGACGCCGTCCACGTTCACCGCCTGCACCACGTGCACCCGGGCGCCCCGCTTCGCCGCGGCGTCGCGCAGCGTGGCGACGGTGCCGGCGCGCTGGGCGCCGTAGGTGTAGTCGCTGCCCACGACGACGTGCCCCACGCCCAGGCCGTCGAAGAGGGCGGCCTCGAAGTCCCCCGGCGAGTTGCGCGCGTAGTCGCGGGTGAAGGACTGCACCACCACGTGGGACAGGCCGCACTCGGAGAGCAGCTCCAGCTTGCGCGGCAGGAGGGTGATGAGCTTGGGCGCCAGGTCCGGCTGGAGCACCTTGCCCGGGTGGGGCTGGAAGGTGAGCGCGTTCGCGGGGGCGTGGCGCAGCGCCTCGGCGAAGAGGGCCTGGTGGCCCACGTGCACGCCGTCGAAGTTGCCCAGCGCGAGGGCCTGCCCCTGGAGCTGGCGGCCCGCCTCGGTCACGGACTGGAAGACCTTCATGCCCCTCCGTATAGCACCCCGCGCGCTTTTGCCCTGGCCAACCCACGCGGCTCCATGGTTAGAGGCGCCCCGCTCCCGCCATGCGCCCAGCCCTGCTCCCTGATCCGGTCGGCCTCAAGTTCGTCCCCCTGGATGCGCCCCCGGACTGGGACGCGGAGTTCGGCTTCACGGGGCCGCTGGAGCTGGAGATCGGCTCCGGGGCGGGCGGGCACGCGCTGGAGTACTGCCGCAGGAACCCGGGCGTGCGCTTCGTGGCCTTCGAGTGGCGCAAGAAGTACGCGCGCGACACGCAGGCGCGCGCGGACAAGGCGGGCATGAAGAACCTGCGCGTCATCGAGTCCGATGCGCGCTTCGTGGTGCCGCGCATCTTCGCGCCCGGGTCGCTGGACGTCATCCACCTGCAGTTCCCCGACCCGTGGTGGAAGCGCTCGCACGCCAAGCGGGCGGTCGTGCAGCCGGAGTTCGCGAAGGTGATGCTGGGGCTGCTCAAGCCCGGCGGCCGCTTCGACATGCGCACCGACGTGCAGGACCGCGCGGTGGCCATGCTGGGCATCCTGGAGGCGGCGGGCTTCCACAACCCGCTGGGCGCGGGCGTGTTCCACCCGTACGACCCGGAGGAGGTGCCCTCCACCCGCGAGCGGCGCTACCTGGCGTCAGGTGAACCCGTCTACCGCGCACGCCTGGTGAAACCCGCGCCGTAGTCCGGCGCGCGCGTGTCAGGCCCTGGACGTCGGGGCCCGAGAGGGCCCTTGGCAGCGCCCCTCACCCGGAGGAGAATCCACCCATGAGGTCCCCGCGCCGGGGGACACTCGTGACGTTGGCCACGACCGCATCCTGTTGGGGGGTGGGCGCCACATGCCGGAAGCCGAAAGGAAACGGATGCCGGAGGGCGTGCGCCGAAGCGGCCCCGCGAACGACTTCTCCGGGCGCACCGTGCTCATCGTGGATGATGATCCGGCGCAGATCCGCCACGTGCGCGAGGGCCTGGCCCCGCACGGCTACGTCTTCAAGGAGGCGCTGGACGGGGCGCAGGCGCTGTCGGCCATCCGCGCGGGGAGGCCGGACCTCATCGTGATGGACGTGGAGATGCCGGGCCTGGGCGGCGTGGAGGTGTGCCGCATCGTCAAGGCGAACGCGGGCGAGGGCGGCTTCGGCTTCATCCCGGTCATCCTGATGACGGCCCGGCAGGCGGCGGGCAAGGTGGAGGGGCTGGAGCTGGGCGCGGATGACTACCTGGTGAAGCCCTTCGACATGCTGGAGCTGGGCGCGCGCGTGAAGTCCATGCTGCGGCTCAAGGCGTTGCAGGACGCGCTCCTGGAGAAGAACCGCGAGCTGGAGTGGGCCAACCGCGAGCTGGACCGCCGCCGCCAGGAGCTGCTCGCGCTCAGCCGCACGGACGCCCTCACCGGCCTGTTCAACCGGCGCTACTTCGAGGAGCGGCTGAGCGAGGAGTTCATGCGCTCGCGAAGGTACCGCTCGCCCCTGTCGCTGGTGATGCTGGACATCGACCACTTCAAGCGCATCAACGACACCTTCGGCCACCCTTTCGGGGACGAGGTCCTGCGCGCGGTGGCGCAGACGGCGCGCGCGACGCTGCGGGAGGTGGACCTGCTGGCCCGCTACGGCGGCGAGGAGTTCATCGCCCTCCTGCCGGAGGCGGCCCCCCAGGACGCGCTCCGGGCGTGCGAGCGGGTGCGCGAGGCCATCGAGCGGCTGGAGCTGACGTGGAAGTCGCCGGACGGAATGTCGCAGGAGGTGCGGCTGACGGCGTCCCTGGGCGTGGCGACGGTGCCCGCGGACGACCTGCCGGGCACGGAGGCCCTGCTGCGCGCGGCGGACGCGAGCCTGTATTCGGCCAAGGGGACGGGGCGCAACCGCGTCCACCAGCACGCGGCGTGACGTACCTCACGCTTCCCCACGGCGGCGGTTTGACCTAAATCGGAGCCCCCATGCGCCCGCTCGCGATGACGCCCTGGCTGCTGTTCGCCCTCCTCGCCCTGGGCGGCTGCAACCGGCTCCAGCCGGACACCCCCGTGGGGGCCTACCAGACGTTCCACCGACACGTGCAGCGCGGCGAGCTGCCCAAGGCCTACGCGGGGCTGTCACAACAGACCCAGCAGGCGCTCAAGACGCGGGCCCAGCAGGTGAGCGACGCGTCGGGAGGCATGGTGAAGCCGGAGCCGCTCGCACTGTTCTTCGCGA
Source organism: Pseudomonadota bacterium (assembly GCA_023424585.1). GTDB lineage: Bacteria > Myxococcota > Myxococcia > Myxococcales > Myxococcaceae > Corallococcus. Next base: position 369 of record JAFADT010000845.1, on the reverse strand, counting down.
ATGTCCCGGTGCCACCGGATGTTCAGGAGGTTTCGCTGCTTCGGCAGGAGGGCGACGTGGCGACCGTGGTCGTGCGCTCGGCGGGAAGGTCGGGCGAGGTCCGGATGGTGAGGGAACCGTCCGGGTGGAAGGTGGACTTTGCAGCATCCCCCCAGCCGTGAGCCCGGGCATGCCCGGACCCCGCGCATCAGGTAACGTACAACCGTGAACGACAGGAAGACACGGCGGGTGGCCCCCGCAGTCGAAGTCATCCGGAGACCGGGCTCGACGCCCGGCCCGGTGACTCCGTCCTCGGCCGCCCCCCCCTCCCCCACGCCGAGGCCCACGCCCCGGCCCACGCCGGTGGCACCCTCCGCCCCGGTGGTCCCC
>JAFADT010000828.1 GCA_023424585.1 Pseudomonadota bacterium | reverse complement strand
CCCGCGGACGCGAGGCCGGCGGAGAAGGCGGCCCTGGAGGCCCGCCTCGCCCAGGTCAGCGCCTCGCTCAAGGCCGAGCAGGCGGCGCGCCAGGCGCTCGAATTGAAGCTCGCGGCGGCGCCCGTCGCTGGCGCGGACGCCCCCTCGGACTGGGCGGCGGAGCGCGACCAGCTCCGGGCGGACGTGGCCTCCATGAAGCGCAAGCTGATGGCGGCCGAGGCAGCGCTCGAATCGGCCGCCAGCGCCAAGGCGAAGGTGGCGCGACTGGAAGCGCAATTGAAGGCCCTGAAGTAGAGGTTGGACCTCCATGTCCTTCGCCGCGCCCACGGATCCGCTGACGGGCATGCAGGCGGCCCGCTTCGGGCTGTACCTGCACTTCCCGTACTGCCTGGCCAAGTGCCCCTACTGCGACTTCGCGGTGGCGGTGGCGCGCCAGGTGCCGGAGGAGCGGTACGCGAGCGCGGTGCTGGCGGAGCTGGACGCGCGCCTCGCCGCGGACCCGTCGCTGCGCACGAAGCCGCTGGAGTCCCTCTTCCTGGGCGGGGGCACGCCGTCCCTCTGGCACCCCCGGCACGTGGCGCGCGTGCTGGAGGGCATCGCCGCGCGGCTGTCGCTCGCTCCGGGGCTGGAAGTCTCGCTGGAGGGCAACCCGGAGCGCGCGGACGCGGAGCGCTTCGCCGGCTACCGCGCCGCGGGCATCAACCGCCTGTCCCTGGGCGTGCAGTCCTTCCAGCCGGAGACGCTGAAGGCGCTGGGCCGCGCGCACGACGCCGCCATGGTGGAGGCCGCGGTGGCGGCGGCGCGCAGGGCGGGCTTCCCCGTGGTGGCGCTGGACTTCATCTACGGCGTGCAGGGCCAGACGGTGGCGCAGGTGGAGGCGGACGCGCGCCGCGCGGTGGCCCTGGCGCCCGAGCACCTGTCCACCTACGCGCTGACGGTGGAGCGCGAGGTGCTGGCGGAGTCCACGCCGCTGTCCAAGCAACTGGAGCGCGGCGAGCTGTCCCTGCCGGACGACGATGACGTGGTGGCCATGGCCCGGGTGGTGCGCGACGTGTACGGCGCGCACGGCCTCGCCCGCTACGAGGTCTCCAACCACGCGCGCCCCGGCCTCAGCTCGCGGCACAACGCGCTGTACTGGACCGGCGGCGAGTACCTGGCGCTGGGCGTGGGCGCCACCGGCATGCTCCTGTCCCCCGCGCCCCACCGCTACGTGAACCTCCGCGGCCCGGAGGCGTACCTGCGCACGGTGGAGGCGGGGCGGCTGCCGGAGGCGAGCCGCGAGGACCTGGGCCCCGAGGAGCTGTTCGCCGAGCGGCTGAGCATGGGCCTGCGCCTGGTGTCCGGGGTGGACTGGGAGGCCGTCTGTGAGCGATACGGCCAGCCCGTGGAGCCCCGGCGCGCGGAGGTGGAGCGGCTGGTGGCCCATGGCTTCGCCACGCGTCAGGGCCGCAGGCTGGCCCTGACGGAGCGGGGGGTGGACGTGCACAGCGCCATCTGCGCGCGGCTGCTGTAGGCGGCTCCAGGAAGGACGACTCGACCGTGCTGACCAAGTGGTTGTTGTGGATGGGCCTCACGCTGCTGACGGGCAGCCCGCTGCTGTCCCTGGCGCTGGTGGCCGTGCTGCTGTTCGCCGCGGACCGCTTCACCCTCCAGGTGCTGCCCAGCCCCATGCGCGCCTTCAAGCGCTGGCAGCGCGCGGGGGAGCTCGCGGGCACCATCCTCACCAACCCCCACGACCGCCGCGCCCGCTCGGAGCTGGCCGACATCCGCGTGGGCCAGAGGCGCTACCCGGAGGCGGTGGACCTGCTGCGCCCCAACCTGGACGCGGGCGACGACGACGTGGACACCCTCTACCTGCTCGGCGTGGCCTACCTGGGCGCGGGCGACGCGCCCCGGGGCGAGCTGCTGCTCACCGAGGCCGAGCGCCTGGACGCCGACTACCGCCAGGGCGCCATCGACCTGGAGCGCGGCCGCTTCCGCCTCCAGCGCGGCGACCTGAAGGGCGCGCGCGAGGCCCTGGAGCGCTTCCTCCAGGTGCGCCAGGGCTCCGTGGAGGGCCGCGTGCTGCTGTCGCGCGCGCTGGACCAGCAGGGCCTGGACGTGGAGGCCCAGGAGGCCCGCGACGCCGCCTGGCGCGAGTACGCCGTCGCCCCCCGCTTCCAGAAGCGCCGCGACCGCTGGTGGGCGTACCGGGCCCGGCCGTCCCGCCCGCTGACGTACGCCGCCGTGGCCCTGGTGCTGATGGGCGTGGGGGCGTACCTGACCCGCTTCCTGCCCACGCACGACCTGTCCGGCTCCTACTATGATGAGCCCTACGCTGCGGACGACCCGGGCGGCGAGGACGCGGAGTAGCCCGCGCGCCATCCCGCCCCGGAGCGCCTCTTTCCGCCAGGCGAGAAGGGTCTCGAGGGCTTCCCGCGCATGTTCCCCCCTCCTTCCCAGGTGCTGCGCCAGCGCGAGGGCCTGCTGGCGGACACGCCCTTCCCGCTGCTCCTGCACGCGCTGATGGTGGAGGAGCGCACCTGCACGCTGGAGCTCAAGGTGCGCCAGCGCGAGAAGCGCATCACCTTCGAGGACGGCGCGCCGGTGGCGTGCCAGTCCAACCTCCTGCACGAGACGCTGGGCAAGTACCTGGTGGAGAAGGGCCGCCTGACGGAAGGGGACTACCAGAAGTCCCTCGCGGAGAGCGTGTCCTCGGGCCTGCAGCTGGGCGGGCTGCTGGTGCAGAAGGGGCTCATCAGCCCCTTCGACCTCTACAAGCAGCTCCAGGCGAACCTGGCGCACAAGCTCCTGGACTGCTTCCGCTGGACGGACGCGAAGTACCGCCTCATCGCGGACGTGGAGACCCCGGACGCCACCGTGCGCGCCAACACCGCGCAGCTCATCCTCACCGGCGTCTCCACCCAGCTGCCCTTCGACACCGTCGCCACGCACTTCACCTTCACCGACGACCGCCGCTTCGGGCAGATGCCCGGCGTGGAGTCCGCCCCCAAGCTGTCCTCCAAGGACGCGCGCCTGTTCCAGGCCCTGCGCCAGCGGCCCACCTTCAACGAGCTGCTGGAGCGCACCGGCTTCGACATGGACTCCGTGCTGCGGAGGCTCTACGCCCTGTGCCTGCTGGGCGTGGCGGGCTTCGTGGAGGACGTGGACGCGCGCGCGGAGCAGCTGGCCCGCGAGGCCGTCCCCGTCACCGCGCCGGAGCCCGTCTCCACGCCAGCGCCCGCGCCTCCCCAGGCCCTGTCGGGCACGCCCTTCGCGGACGAGGACGAGGCCGCGCGCAACGCGCTCGTGGGCGCGTTCCTCGACCACCGCGGCCTGGACCCCTTCGCGCTGCTGGACGTGGCGGAGGACGTGCAGCCGGTGGCGCTGCGCAAGGCGTTCCTCGCCGCCGCGGAGCGCTTCTCGCCGCTGCGCTTCCAGACCGCGGAGCTGAAGGAGAAGGCGGAGGGGATGCTCGCCGCGTACGCGCGGGCCTACGGCGCACTGTCGGAGCCGGAGCAGAACGCGCTCTGGAAGAAGCGCCGGCAGGCCCACCGGGAGAAGGCGCGCAACGCCACCGGCCGGCCCTCCACCGCGGAGCAGTTCCGCATCCGCACGGACCTCCTGGACGCCACCTCCCAGTTCGACGAGGGCAAGCGGCGCCTGGAGGCGCGCAACTTCGCGGGCGCCTTCGAGTACTTCGAATACGCCTGCGACATCGACCCCAAGCCGCTGTACCAGGCCCACCGCGCCTGGGCGCGCTACCTGATGAAGCCGGAGGCGCACGGCCGGCTCGTCCTCCAGGAGCTTCAGGAGGTGGTTCGCCAGGAGCCCGGACTGGAAGAGGGCTGGGCCTTCCTGGGCGACGTGGCCCGGGGCGAGGGCCAGTGGGCGCTCGCGGACGAGGCCCTGCGCAAGGCCTTCAAGCTGAACCCCCAGCAGCGCCGCTACGTGGCGCTCATCCAGGAGATCGCCCGGCGGCGCTGACAGCGGGGCCGGGGCCTTCCCGGGCCCCGGCCGCCCGGGCGCGACCTACTTGTTCGGCAGCGAATTGATGTAGGCCCGGTCGCTGGACGACAGGCCCCTGTCGCCAGCCAGGTTGTAGACGGCCGCCTGGATTTCGGGCGTCAGCTTCGTGGGGATCTTCTTGTTCTCCAGGAGCGTGAAGAGCTCCTTGAAGTCCGCGTACTGGGTCACGGGACCCTTGCGGTAGCGGGAGTCCAGACCGCTCGCCCCGCGCGAGTTGTTGAGGCAGTAGAGGTACAGCAGCTTGTAGGACGCCGGCTTGGCGGGCACCTCGATGGAGGCCCTCTGCACGAGGATGCCGTGCTGGGTTTTGGTGGTCTCCGACTCGAAGATGATGCCGGGCGGGAACTCGACGGTGACGGGGCTGCCGGTGTTGTTGCGGAAGTTCAGGCACAGCTGCACCAGGTCCCCGCTGCCATGCTCCTGGGGCGGCTCGGTCTCGTCGTCGTCCCGGCAGTCCTCCCAGTTGAACATGTCGATGCCAGGGATGGGCTCCACCAGCTCCACGCCCGCGGGCAGCGCGAAGGGCGTTCCCTCTGGAGCCTTGTCGCTGGAGCCGAAGCCGGGACGGAAGTCGTCGCCGGCGTCCTGCTTTCCATCGTCGTCGTCCTCCCCCGTCGCCTTGTCGCCGCAGCCGCTGCATGCCGCCAGCACCATCGTCGCCATCAGTCCCACGAGCCGAGCCCTGCGCCAGTCCATCCGCTACCTCCACGAGATGCAGCCATCCACGCTTTGGCTCTTCCGAATCACGCGGCTCCCTTGGCGTCAAGCTCCGCCGTCCGCCCGCGCCTGAAGTGTCCGCCAGTCCAGGAAGCGGCCGCCAGGGCACGTCCACTTGGCGGATGCCCGGCGGGTTGCGTCGCGACAGAAGCTGGAGGTAAGCAGTCGGTCGAACACCTACCTCATGCGCATCCAGGGGCCGCACATGCGGGACAGACGAGAATCAGGCCAGGTCGCGGTGGAGACGGCCATCGTCCTCCCACTGTTCGTGTTCCTCATCCTGGGGACGCTCCAGCTCGGCCTCATGCACCAGGCCCGGCTGATGACGAAGTACGCGGCCTACAAGGCGGTGCGCGCTGGCGCCCTTCAC
>JAFADT010000795.1 GCA_023424585.1 Pseudomonadota bacterium | reverse complement strand
GGCCAGACAGGGCTGAAGGTCGCCGCGGAAGCAGCGCTCGCATTCGACCGGAAGGCTCGCGCGCTCCGAGTGGATGTGAAGGGCGACTTCCCGCCCCTGGGGCCCCTGTCGCCGCTCCTGGCGAAGGCGCGGGTGCCGCCGGAGGTGGAGACCTCCAAGCTCGCGATGACCGGCGAGCTGCACGGCACCCTGACCGGCGTCATCACGCACCTCGGCTCGGACGGAACGGTCCGCCTGGCCCCCATGCCTCCGCGAGGCGCCAGCTTCGAGGGCAAGGCACAGGTCGACCTGCGCGGCGTGCGCTGGAAGCACCCGGACCAGAGCATCCACGTCCCCGCGCTGCGCTGGCAGGCCGAGTCCCACGCCGAGGGCTCCAGCCGCACCGTCCGCACGACCCTGGCGGTGGAGAAGCTCACCGTGGCCATGAACGACCGCCGGCTGACCTTCGCGGACCTGTCCAGCGACAGCACCGCCACCTTCACCGACCAGTGGGAGCAGGGCGACATCGAGCTGAAGCAGGTGGTGAAGCTCCGCGCGCTGGAGCAGAAGCCCGCGCTGCCCTACCCCGTCCAGGACGTGGAGGCGTCGGTCTCCGTCCTGCGCAAGCCCACCGGCGTCATCCGCATCCCGGACCTGCGGCTGACCAACGGGGGCACCCAGACGCAGCTGAAGGTCCAGGGGCGGGTCGACCTGAGCAATGATCAGCAGCGCATGGGGATGCGGGGATCGCTGGAGCAGGACCTGGCGCACCTCGCGCGGCCCGGGCAGTTGGAGAGCAGCGGCAAGGCCACGGTGACCTTCCGGGTGGCGTCCCCCGACCTCACCGTCTTCCGCACCCTCTCCAGCCTCAAGCTGGAGAACGTGAACGTGACGATGCCCGGGTCCGGCGTCGTCGTGGAGGCGCTCAACGGCGACGTGCCGCTGACGGAGAACGTGGAGGTCTCTCCGGACGGGGTGCGGCTGCTCAACGACCTGGACGTCAACCCGTACTCGATGCTGCGCTTCGCGGATCAGCACCCGCTGCTCACGCGCAGCGGCTTCCTGTCGGCGGACCGCATCAGCACGCCGTGGGTGACCATCGCGCCGCTGGCGGGCAACCTGGCCATCAACCAGAACGTGTTCTCCATGAGCCAGCTGGAGATGGGCATCCGCGGAGGACGCGTCACCGGCCAGTGCATGCTGGACTATCAGGGCAGGAACTCCACGCTGGAGGCCCACGTGCGGGCGACGGGCGTGAAGTCCTCGCGGGGCGAGCCCTTCGACGGCAACGCCGCCATGGTCATCTCCGCCAGGGACCGCAGCATCAACGGGCGCGCGGAGATCCTCCGCATCGGCAACCGCCACCTGCTGGACCTGCTCGACCTGGAGGATCCGCGCCACACCGACCCCGCCACCAACCGCGTCCGCTACGCGTTGAGCCTGGGCTATCCGGAGCACGTGCGCGTGAGCTTCAAGCAGGGCTTCGGCAGCCTGCTCATCACCATGGGCGGCCTGGCCCGGTTCGTCAGCATCGATGAGATCCGGGGCATCCCCCTGGGCCCCATCGTCGACCGCGCCATCACCACCATGTCCCCTCCGGAGGCTCTGCCATGAAACACCCTGGGTTGCTGCTCGTGGCCGCCCTCGCCACGTCCGGGTGCATCAGCGCGCCGGAGATCGTCATGGTGGACCGCGCAACGGCGCTCGAGGAGCAGGCCGCGGGCTCGTACCAGGACGTGGAGCAGCGGCTCGCGCGCGCGGGCATGAACCCCACGCCGGTGCCGCTGACGCCCAACCAGTTGGAGGACCTGGGCATCCAGCCTCCGCCGCTGGTGGAGAACCTGGGCAAGACGCAGGCGGACCGCGTGGACGACCTGGTGCGCCGCCACTGCGTGGGCGAGGGCAGGGACGGGCTGCTGGTGGTCACCCGGCGCCAGTGCACGGCCGGGCGCGTGTCGGCGGACGACACCGCCATGGTGGAGCGGGTGAACCGGGCCCGGCGCCAGCTGTGGCAGTGGATGCGCACCGTGCGCCCCGGCGTGCCGGAGGACACGCTGCGCCGCAACTGGCGCCAGGCGCACGCGGAAGGCGTCGTCTGCGGCGGCTGGGTGGAGGCCGAGGACGGCACCTGGGGAGAGAAGAAGTGCTGACCTACCGAGGCCCGTGGGTGCTGGCCCTGGTCATGCTCGTCGCGAGCGTCGCCAGGGCCCAGGACGACGAGAACGACGGCGGCATGGTCCTGCCGGAGCGGCTCACCGTGGGCATGGGGGACCAGTTCCTGGGGCAGCTCGCGCCCGACGAGAACCAGCTGCTGTTCGTGTCCAACCGGGACATCGCGACGGAGATCTTCCTCCAGGACCTGGAGAAGGGCCGCGAGCGCCGCCTCTTCGACGAAGGCGCGGACGTGACCTGGCCGCGCATCAGCCCCAATGGCAGACAGCTGCTCTACATCTCGTTCCGCACCCAGGCCGGCGGCCAGCTGTGCGTGAGGGACCTGCCGGAGGCGAAGGAGCGCCGCTGCCTGGAGGAGGAGACCAGCGCGCTCCAGGCCGAGTGGATCGACGACGCGCACATCGCGCTGGTGAGCCGGGCGACCATCCAGGGGGACCTGCGGCTGTCGAAGGTCGCGCTGGAGTCCCGGTGGCGCGTGACGCCGCTGCTCGAGCGCAACCTCACCAGCCCCACCTTCTCTCCGGATGGACGCTGGCTGGTGTACGTCCCGGTCCAGCGCTCCGTGCAGGAGGTGGGGCCGGGCTTCGCCGCGCGAGCATCACCGCACCTGGAGGCCGTCCGGTTGGATGTCCCCGGAGCGGCGCCCGTCCCGCTGACGCTGGACATCCCGGGGAAGACGGGCCAGCCGGTGTTCGCGCGCGACGGACGCTCGCTGTACGTGGTGCAGTTCTTCACCGACTCCAACGGGGACGGGGTGATTGACGCGAGCGACAGCGGGGTGCTGTTCCGCGTGCCCTTCCCCTCCGAGCGCGACGACGCGCCCGCGCAGGCCGCCGCCGCCAGCCCGGACCAGCTCACCAGCCAGGCCTGGAACTGCGAGTACCCCGCCCCCACCGCCGCGTCGCTCGTCACGACCTGCTCCCGGGGCCAGTCGCTGGACGTGTACCGGTTGCCGCTGGATGGCCAGGTGCCGAGCGCCTGGGACGTGCCCCGCCTCAATGAAGAGCTGGGCATGGTGGGCCGGCGCGCGGATCAGCTCATCCTCTACCGCCAGCGGATGCTGCTCGAGAAGCGCCCCAAGCTCCGCCGGCTGTTGCTGATGCGCCTGAGCCAGCTGCACCTGGCCTCCGGAGACTTCGACGCCGCGGACTACTACGCCCGCCACATGTCCACGGTGGAGGATCCCCCCACCGCCGGCCTGTCGGAGCCGCTGCGGCTGCTCATCGCCCACCGGAAGGCCCTGAAGGAGCGGGACCGGGGCCGCATGGTGGACGAGCTGCAGGATGCGGAGCGCCAGCGCATGGCGGCCCTGGACCCGGCCGCCGCGCCCAGCCCCCCCTCCGCCGTCTATCAACACGTCGTGCGCAGCGAGCTGGCGCAGTCGTCCGGTGACTTCACGCTCGCGCGGCAGGAGCTAGAGGCGGCCCAGCTGACGGACACCACGCCCCGCGCGGTGCTGGAGGCCTGGTACGAACAGGCGGACGCGCTGTACCGCGAGCTCGACGACCGGGAGGCGCTGGTCGACGCCGGCCGTCGGCTCTCGCGGAACAAGGTCTTCAAGGAGGACGACCAGCTGGACTTCGCGCGCGGCGCCGTCCGCGCGCTGTACCGGGGGCGCGGCTACGCGGAGGCGGACGCCGCCATGGCCCAGGCGCTCGCGGCGGAGCCTCCGGGGACGCCATATGCGTTCGCCCTGGAGCTGGGCCGCCGCGTCAATGCGTTGCACGAGGAGCGCCCGCCCCGCCCCGTCCGGGACGCCCTGGTCGCCTTCTACCAACAGCAGACGAACCCGCTCCGCCGCCGCGTGGTGGTGCAGGACGCCGCCGAGCGCGCGGCGAGCCTGGGCGCGGACGGCGTGATGGAGGCCCTGGCGACGCTCTACGTCGACGACGCCCCGGCCGGCACCGAGGAGCGGCGCCGGGCGGAGCGGCTGTTCCGGCGCGCGCTGATGGGCCGCGCCTACCGCCGCATGGCGCGGCAGCGGCTGGACGACGCGCGCGCGGACTTCGACCTCGTGACCCGGCGGACGGGCTCCCTGGAGAGCGCCGTCGAATCCATGAGCCTGCGCCTGCGCGCCGGGGTGGTCCCGGAGGTGATCATCCGGGAGGTCACCACCGAGGTCCCGGGCAAGGCCCAGCCGCTCGCGCACTTCGTGAAGGCCTACGTGACGACGCGGCGGCTGTCCAAGCTGGATGACGGCGCCCACGCCCAGGCGGTGAAGGCCGGCATCGCGGAGCTGCGCGCGGCGTGGCAGGAGCTCAAGAACCAGCGCGAGGTGCAGGCCCTCATGGGGGCCATCCACCACGAGGACTTCCTCCGCGGCCGCAACCCCGCCGCCGCCGAGCGCGCCAATCGGCACTACCTGGTCGCCCTGGACCTGGTGCGCAACAACCCGCGCTACCGGGCGATGATCCTCGGCGCGCTGGGCCTGCTGCACACGCAGGTGGGCAACTACCACATCGCGCTGGGCTACCTGGACGAGCGGGACAAGCTGCCCTACACGGACAACGGCGCGGGGCTGTCGGTGTCCCTGGCCCGCGCCCGGGCGCTCCTGCACGTCAACCGCGAGGCGGAGGCCGCGCAGGCGGCGGACAAGGCCCTGGCGGTGGTGGAGGCCACGGAGAAGATGGCGCGGTTCCTCCCGTTGGTGACGGACCGCGCCGCGCTCTACAACCTGGCCGCGGGCCGGTTCGAGCGGGCCCTGGTGCTCTATGACCGCGCGCTGCCCGGCGTCGAAGCGGGCCCCCGCGACGAGGAGGGCCTGCGCAACCGGCTGGCGCTGAGGCTGGCCCGCTGCGCCGCGGCGCTGGGCGCGGATCAGCCCCAGCGGGCGCTGGCGGACCTGGACCAGGTGGACCGGGACCTGGCGACGCCCGCCGTGCAGGCCACGCTGAAGCAGGCGCACGCCACGCCGCAGTTCGTCCAGCGCGCGTATCGCATCATCGCCTCCGGGCTGCGCGCCAACGCGGAGACGCGGCGCGGGCGCATGGACGCCGCCGCCCGCGCGCTGGAGCAGCGACGCGCCCTGTTCCTGGAGCAGTTCGATGAGCTGGATCGCGACGAGGACATCCGCGCGGTGACGCTGGCGGAGCTGCGGCTGGCGGAGAACGCCGTGGACCGACGGGAGCCGGCGCAGGCGGCGAAGTGGCTGGGCAAGGCGCTGGAGCACGCGGACTCGCTGATGGCGCGCACCCACGCGCCGGTCGATGCCGGCCAGCTGGACGTGCTCTGGTTCGCGGCGCAGCTGCAATCCGAGGACAAGACGCGGATGCCCTTCGACGTCCCCCAGCGGATGCGCCAGGCGCGGCGCACCCTCATCGAGCAGCGCGACCCGGCGTGGCGCTCCTATCTGGCGTGGTTCAACATCTACCTGGCGCTCGACGGCGGCACCGAGACCGCCGCTGGCGACGCGCAAGGCCAGACGCAGGAGGTCCGCGCGGCGGCCGAATGACCTGTCTGTCCTGGCGCCAGGACAGACAGGGCCCCCCGCCCGTGGAGAGGGCCGCCTGTCGCCGCCTCGCGGCTCGAAACACATTCAGTAACGTGGGGGACATTTTCGCGGAACATGGCGGGAGCACCTTGCACCGTGTCAGCCCGGAAGCCCGGGTCTGAGCGGCACGGGACGGCGTGGGGGACAAACCCCTCCCATTGGTCCCTCACGGTGTGCCCGTGTCCTCGGTCCCCAGGCTTCCGGGTGCGGTCATCACGCGCAAGCTGGAGGTACCTCACCGTGAAGCGCCAACTGTTCATGCTGGGCCTGCTGTTCGCCGCGCCCACCTTCGCCGGCACCACCACCACCGCCGCGTCCACGACGCGGGATGCACGCCGTCCGCCTCCGTTCGAGCGCAAGTCGCCCGTCCAGGTGCTCGTCGACCACCGCCAGGACCTGGCCCTCACGGACACCCAGGTCGCGAGCCTGGGGAGGATTCAAGCTTCACTCGACGCGAAGAACGCGCCCCTGAAGCAGTCCCTGGAGGCCCTGCGCCCGCCCGCGCCGCCGGACCGCGACACCCAGGGCACGCCGTCCGCCCAGGACCAGGCCAACCACGAGCAGGCCCGCGGCCTCTTCGAGCAGCTCCGCGCCAACGACCTGGCGGCGTACCAGGAGGCAGAGGCGGTGTTGACGGACGCGCAGAAGGCCCAGGCCCGCACGCTCCTGGAGTCAGAGCGGCGCGCCCACGGCCCGGGGCGCGGCGGCCGGGGCGGTCCTCCCCGGGGCGAATGACCCTCCGCCGCCAGTCCGGCCCCCTGCCCGCCAGGACGGCTGGGAGCCCGGCGGGTTGGAGTGTCGTTTCCTGAAAGTCACGAACTCCCCGTCAGGATGTCAGACGGCCTCCGTATGGTGTCGGGCATGGAGGCGATGATGCAGACGATGTTGGTGTTCGTGCCGGTGGCCCTGCTGGTGGGCGCCGTGGTGATGATTCCCCGCTCCCGTCGCCGCGTGCGGCGGTGGAAGGTGCGGGCCGGGTAGGCGGATCCGCGGTCGCCGGATCCGCACCCTTCCGAGGGGCCTTCGCGGAATGCGCAGGGCCCCGCAAACGTATGCTTGACGGGGGCGGATGGGGACGGTACAAGCCGCCTCACTGAATCACGGCGGGGCCGCGCAGGGGCGGATAGCTCAGCGGTAGAGCGGCGCCCTTACAAGGCGATGGTCACAGGTTCAATCCCTGTTCCGCCCATTGAAAGTTTTGTGGGGAGTTAGTTCAGTTGGTTAGAACGCCGGCCTGTCACGCCGGAGGCCACGGGTTCAAGTCCCGTACTCCTCGCCATCATGTCCCCTGCAAGCCCTCGGGTTTGCAGGGGATTTTTTTTGCCCGTGCCCACCGTAGCATCACCGTAGCAATTCGGCATCGCGTCCTCTCTGGGTTGGAGTTGCAGCTTCGAGACTTCGGCGCACAGCGCGGCCCACGGGGGCGTCGTGTACGCGGCCATGATTCCGGGCCTGCGGCCGTGCGTCACCCAGGCCAGCAGGTCCTCTCGGGCGCCATCCGCGCGCGCCAAGCTGATGAAGGTGCGGCGGGCGTCGTGCAGCCGGCGGATGCGGATGCCGAGCGTCGCGCAGTCCCGGTGCAGCCGGCGCAGGGTGTGCTGGGGGCGCTGGTGGATGCCGGTGGGCGCCGGGACGATGAGGTCCTCCGCGCGGGGCGTCCGGCCGAAGGTGCGAGCCCAACCCGACCCCTTCCACTCCGCGAGGATGGCGGAGAGCACGGGGTGGACTGGCATCTGCCGCGTCACCCCCGTCTTCGTTCCCTTCACCACGTGCTGCTTGTGGTCGTACGACTTCGTCACCCACAGCTTGCCCAGCGGCCCTGACACGCCATCCCAGTCCGCCCAGGTGAGCGCGGCTGTCTCGCCGAAGCGAGTCGAGCCGACGAAGGCGAGCGCGTAGGTGACGCGGCGGAGCTGCGGCAGCCGCCGGTCCAGCAGTAGCCCCAGGACTTCGTCGCGCTCGAAGACAGCAGAGTCGCGCCAGAGGGGGTCAGCATCCTCCGCAGGCGGGATTTCTCCCCGGCGCTCGCGGAGCTTGCACGGGGACGCCTCAATCAACTCCTCCACCACCGCGTCGGCGAACATCGTCCGGAGCACGGAGTACACGTGCCGCACGGTGCGCGGCGAAATCTCCCCGGCGTGCATCTTCGCCATCACCCGGGCGATGGCGTCCCGGATGTGGATGTGACGCACCGTCGAGAGCTCCATGCCGCCCAGGTAGGGCAGCACGTGCGCCAGGCGCCCCTTGTCATCGAC
>JAFADT010000691.1 GCA_023424585.1 Pseudomonadota bacterium | reverse complement strand
CCCCGTGTCCCTCAATCCCCTTCCCTCCCCGGCCCGAAACGTGGGAGGCGTGGGGGTATGAGCGCCTCCTTCAAGTCCCTGGGCCTGTCCCCCGAAACGCTGGGCGCCGTGAAGCGCGCCCGCTTCGGTGCTCCCACGCCCATCCAGGCGCAGGCCATCCCGCCCGCGCTCGCCGGCCGCGACGTCATCGGCTGCGCGGCCACCGGCACCGGCAAGACGGCCGCCTACCTGCTCCCCATGGTTGAACGCTTCGCGGGCGCGAAGGGCACGCGGGGCCTCGTCCTCGCGCCCACGCGCGAGCTGGCGCAGCAGGTGGAGGAACAGGCCCGCTTCTTCGGCGAGCCCCTGGGCGTCGGGCCCGCGCTCATCGTCGGCGGCGAGGACATGAACGCGCAGGTGGAGGCCCTGCGCCAGCGCCCCGCGCTCATCATCGCCACGCCGGGCCGGCTCGTGGACCTGTTGGGCGTGAAGGCCGTGAACCTGTCGCGCATCCAGACCCTGGTGCTGGACGAGGCGGACCGGATGCTCGACATGGGCTTCCTGCCGCAGATCAACCAGGTGCTCCACGCGCTGCCCCGCGAGCGCCAGACGCTGCTGTTCTCCGCCACCCTGGGCGCGGACGTGACGCGCTTCGGACAGCGCGCCCTGCACAAGCCCGTGCGCGTGGAGGTGACGCCCAGCGGCACGCCCGCGCCGCGCGCCGAACAGCACCTCTACCTCGTGAAGCCCGAGGAGAAGTGGCCCCTGCTCCTCACGCTGCTCTCCCAGGACCAGGCCAGCGCGCTCGTGTTCGTGCGCACGCAGCAGCGCGCGGACAAGATGAAGGAGCTGCTCTCCGCCGCGGGCCACAAGGCCGCGGCCCTGCACGCGGGCCGCACGCAGGCGCAGCGGCGTCAGGCCTTGGAGGGCTTCCGCCGGGGGCAGTACCGGTGCCTGGTGGCCACCGACCTCGCGGCGCGCGGGCTGGACGTGGATGACATCGGCCACGTCATCAGCCTGGACGTGCCGCACGGGCCGGAGGACTACGTGCACCGCATCGGCCGCACCGCTCGCGCGGCGGCCAGCGGGCGGGCGTCGATGTTCGCGCTGGAGGTGGAGCGGCGCACGCTCCAGGACATCGAGCGCATCATCCGCCAGGAGCTTCCCCGCACGGAGGTGCCGCGCGCGGACCCCATCTTCAAGCGGGAGCTGGAGACGTTCCAGGCGAAGCAGCGCGACCCGGGGCCGCGCCAGCCCGACCATGGACGCTCCTCCCGGCCGCAGGGTGCCGCGCCCGGGCGGCACGCCCGGACGCACGGCAAGGACCGCCCGAAGGGGCCCCGCGGTCAGTGATCGTGGTGGTCGTCGGGGCCGTGCACGTGGCCGTGCTCGAGCTCCTCGGGCGTGGCGGCGCGCACTTCCTTGATGGTGACGTCGAAGTGCAGCTCCTTGCCGGCGAACGGGTGGTTGAAGTCCACCAGCACCGTGTCCTTGCGGACCTCCTTCACCAGGAAGTCGACCTCGTCGCCCTCCGGATCCGTGGCGCTCAGGATGCCGCCGGGCTTGATCTCCAGGTCCTCGGGGAACTCCGAACGGGGGACCTCTTCGACGCCCTCGGGGTCGTAGTCGCCGTAGCCTTCCGCCGCGGAGACGACCGTCTTCAGGGACTCGCCCGCGGACTTGCCCTCCAGCGCCTTCTCCAGGCCGGGGACGATCTCCTCGTAGCCGTGCAGGTAGACGAGCGGATCGCCTGCCTCGCTCTCGTCCACGATCTTCCCGTCACCGAGGTGCAGTTTGTAGTCAATGGCGACAACGCTGTCCTTGCCGATTTTCATGGGGCCCTCATAGCGCATTCAGTCATGCCGCGGTGGAAGGATGATGCTCACCGTTACCGCGTGCACACGGACGTCCTACCAACGCATCCTCAGCTCGAAGCGCCCGTGGCCGTCGTCGGACTCCAGCACCGCGCTGGGGTTGGCGGCTCCGGACTGGCGCAGCGCTTCCTCGCAACACCCCGCCGCGGCCTCCGCCGGGAAGGGATAGCCCTGGAACGTCACCCGCCAGTCCCGGGGCCCGAGCTCCGTGGAGGTGATCTCCACCGGCTCCATCACCGAGCGGAAGCTCAGCGCCACCCGCTTCATCGCGCGGTCCGGGCCCGCGACCTTCAGGGCCACGTTCACCACCCTGCCCACCAGCGTCTCGAAGTAGCCGCGCACCAGGTCCCGGCCCATCTGCCGCAGGGCCTCCTCCCGGAGCCGGTCCGCGTAGGCCGCCTGGAGCACCAGGTTCTGGCAGCGCAGGAAGACGGACGCCGGATAGGACGCCCTCGGCCGGTCCGGGTCATACCCCGCCGCCGCCATGCGCTCGCGCAGCGCGTTGTCCAGCCGCACGCAGCGCAGCAGCGACTCGAACAGCGTGGACTGGATGACGACCTCGGCCGGGGACATGGACGCTCGAAGTGGGGAAACGCGTTGAAACCGGTAAGGCGCGCGACACTACCCTTTCGGGTCCGGGATGCGAGCCTCCTGGCGACATCCCGTTCAGGACTCGTGGTTTCAAGGCCTTGGAGCGTCCGGGGAGGCAATCGCCCGCCTTTGGAAACGATTTCCGGGCAGGGCCGTCCGTGACCCAGACGATGGACGGCGTCACGGACGAAGCACTCATGGACCAGTTCTGTCAGGGAGCGCCGCTGGCGTTCGAGGCGCTGTTCGCCCGGCACGCCGGGCGGGTGCACGGCTTCCTCGCCCGCATGGTGAGGGACGGCCCCCTGGCGGAGGACCTCTTGCAGACGACCTTCCTGTCCGTCGTCCGGGCGCGGGGGCGCTACGAGCGGGGCACGCGCTTCACCCCCTGGCTGCTCACCATCGCGGCGAACGCGGCCCGGGACGCGCTGCGGCACCAGCAGCACGTGGACGCGCACGCGCACGCGCCGCCGGAGGGGCCCACGTCGGCGCCCGCGCCGGACGGAGACCCGGCCATGCGCCGGCGCATCGAGGACGCCCTCCAGCAATTGCCCGTGGAGCAGCGCGAGGCGGTGGTGCTGAGCAAGCTGGAGGGCTGGTCCTTCGAGGAGATCGCCGAGATGCGGGGCATCCGCGCGGGCGCGGCGCGGCTGCGGGCGCACCGGGGTTACGAGAAGCTGCGCGAGCTGCTGGGCGGGTTGGAGGAGCTGGCATGAGCCCTCCGTCCAACCCGTGGGGGCCGCCCCGACCGGACCCGAAGGCGCTGGAGCGCGCGCTGGCGGCAGCGCACGCGGAGCTGGCCCTGAAGCGGCCGGTGCGGCGCTGGCGTTCGCAGGCGGTGGGGCTGTTCGCGGCGTCCGCGGGCCTGGCGCTCGCGGCGATGGGGGTGCTGCTGGCGCTGGGGAGCACCTCGGGCGCGCTGCTGATGGCCCGAGCGCCCCTGCTGACGCTGCTCCTGTCCACGGG
>JAFADT010000677.1 GCA_023424585.1 Pseudomonadota bacterium | reverse complement strand
GGGTCGCATTTACTCCCACAATTCAGGAAATACACGCCGCCCGTGTGAGCACTGGGAATTGAATCCACTCCCGGTATTTCGTGTCCCATGTCCATGCGCCCATCCCTCCCGTTCGCCGCGCTGTTGGGCGCGGCCCTGTCGTTCCTCCCCGGCTGCGAGAGCACGAAGTCCAGCGGCCCCTCCCCTTCCGACACGCGGACCCGGGATTCGGCGGCGGTGCAGGCCGCCGAAGGCTGGGTGCGCGCACGCGTGGGCGATGGAGTCCACTACTCCTTCAGCGCGACGCAGGGCCCCGAGCCTCGCGCTGGTGGCACCGCGCGCACGCTCCAGGGCCAGCTGACCCTGGAGGTGGTGGCCGTGCAGCAGCCCTGGGTATGGGTGCGCGTGGCCTTCAGTGATGAGAGCGGCAGACCGCTGTCCCAGGCGCGGCTGGCGCAGGAGCTGCTCATCCCCGTGCGCTCGAACACGACGCGCCCGCTCGATGTGCCGTATGGGGGCACGGCCACCGCCGAGGTCGCCTCCAAGGCAGGACGGACCTGGGAAGCCGTGCGCTACGTCAGCGACCAGCGCTCCTTCGACGGTCCCCTGCGCACGCGCGTGTACGCCAACACGCCGGGGCCGCTGTACCTCACGCGCGGTCTGCTTGAAGCGGGCACGGAGTCCGCGGGCTTCCGCGTTCCAGGCGGCGTCCAGTTGACGCTGCTCGAGGTCCGTGAGGGCTCGACGGAGGCCAACGCCCCCGTGCCCGCGCTGGAGCGACCGCTGGGCCCGGGCGCGTACTACGAGCGCAACGTGGACGTGGGCCCCGCGCCCGGCGTACAGCGCGTGTGCCTCAGCGCCGAGCGCGGCTACCTCCTGCGCACCGAAGGCCCCGTCGAGGCCAACGCCGCCCCCTGCTCCGACTTCTCGCAGGCCGAGCCGGAGCCCCTGGAGGAGCTGCTGCTGGGGATGCCGTGGGAGGTGCTGGCCGCGGGAGACTGGCCGCCCGCCGCGGCGGCCTCCGGCACGAAGGGCACGTTCAGCGCGGAGGGCCACGACGTGCCGGCCCTGACCGAGCAGAGCCAGGAGAACGTCGAAGGCACCGAGCGCGTCTTCACGCAGACCTACGCGGCCGACCCGTGGGCGCCGGGGCTCGCGGGCCTGCCCTACGAGGCGCGCTTCCAGCCGCTCGCCAACAGCACCGAGCGCGTGGTGGCGGGAGGCCAGCGCGAGTCGGAGGGCGGCACGCGAATCGTGCGTTGGGGTTCGTGGCTCGCGGGCTCGAAGTAACGGCGGTACCGGGGGGGCCCGCGCTACGGGGCGGGCGTGTCGCTCCGTGCGCTGTCGTTGCCGCGCACCCACTCGACCTGGAGCACCGCGCCGGCAGGGCGGTGCGTCCATTCCTGGAAGGACGCGCGGAACGCCTCCACGGCCGCGAACAGTGGGCTCGACGGCTGCCAGATCAACGCCGCCGCATCGCGCGCATCGCGCACCTCCAGCCCGATGAGCAGCGCTCCTCCAGCCTGTGACGGCTGGAGCGGACGCACGGAGAGACGCCGGTCACCTTCCAGCCGGTACACCAGGGCCGTGACATGCCCGAGGATCCACCCCGCGACGATCTCCCGCTCCTCGGCAGAGGCGGCTTCCGCAAACAGCCGCAAGGCGACCGGCGGGAGCTCGCTGGCGGCCAGGGGCTGGAAGAGCGCTGACCAGGCCGAAGCGGTCCCCGAAGCCCGAGCGTGGGCCACGAGCTCGCGGGCCCGGAGCAGCTCCTCGCGGAGGACGCGGGACGTGGACCGGGACACGTTGCGCGCGGTGTTTCGAGCCGGAAGCGCGGGAGCAATGACAGGCAGGAGGTCCCGCTTGCCTTCGGGCCGGTAGCGCGCCGTCTCGGGGGTGAGTGTCACCGGCTGGGGCCACGGCCAGGAAGCGAAGGTGCCGAAGAAGTGCGCGAGCAGCGACGCGTCGGACCGCAGTGCGTCCGGGGTCGCGCGGGTGCAGACCCACGCCGCGAGCAGCGTCCACGACAGCCCACCCAGGTAGCCCAGCGCATGCGAGTAGATGCCTCGGGCTCGCGCCCAGGCCTTCACCGCGCGCAGCAGGGTCCGGAACCGTTCAGCCCGTCCACGGTCACGGGCGACGGCGTCCATCAGGCTCGACGTGTCAGCCCACCCCAGCACGGCGCGGAGGCCTGGAGGGTCGAGCTCAGAGCCATGCCGCTCGAGCAGCGTCCGGGGCTCTTCCAAGGGCACGCCCTCGGGGCGACTCGCATAGGCCAGGTCGAAGCTCACGTCCCCCAGCGACAGCTTCACCAGCGGGATGGCGGCGTCCGCCACGTAGCGAGCCGTGCCCGGTGCAAGCTCCTGGAGGAGCGCCCGAGCGAAGTCGTCGCGAGACAGGCTCGCCGGTCCGATGGCGACCGCGTCCACGTCACTGCCCGCGCCATCCGTGCCCAGGAGATAGGAGCCATACGGAAGCAGCGTGGCGCCAATCCGTTCGCAGTGCGCGCACAGCTGCTCCACGGCCGCGGTCCGGGCGGCGCGGCCCTCGCATGCCTCGGCGGCGCCGATGGAGGCCAGCACTTCGCGCAGCGGCGTGTCCTCCTGTTCCGGCGCGGCACGAACCGGCTGCGCGAGGGGAAGGCGGCGGATGACCTCGAAGGGTGTGTCGCCCTTCCTCCGGATGAGGCACAGCTCGCCCACGCGGAACTTCAGCGGTCGCCAGCCCCGCTGCCAATCAGCGAGCGTGCGGGGGATGTCCGAGGAGCGCGGGAGCTGCCCCACGGAGAGGTGGGGCGTGAAGCCGCCGTGCGCGGAGGAGGCGCATTCAGGCAGGGCCGCCACGAGCTTCGCGTGCAGGGCCGCCAGCGCACCGGGAGGCTGCTCATCGGGGCGGAGCCACGCTGTCGCGTTGGCGCGGTGCTCGAAGTGCTCGAACGAGGAGAGCGTCACCTCGAAGGGCACGACCCCCTGGAGGGCATCCGCGAGGATGGCTTCCGCCATCTCGAAGTCCTCTTCCGGAACGAAGGGATACAGCAGCGTGAGGTGAGGCATCCACCGCTGGAACTTCGCGTCGTGTTTCTTTCGCAATGCCTGGATGGGTCCCCAGACGTCCTCTGGAGGAATCAGCACCAGGGCCGTGTGATGGACCAGCTCCGTGGCGGTTCGCGCGGCGAGCCCCACGGGGGACTCAGCGGATTCGCGGCGCAGGACACAGCGCAGCCCGAAGTGATCCGAGACGAAGAGCGGCTGCCCCGTGGGCGCGGGCGGTCCCTCGAGGGGGGCTTCAGCCAAGAGCTCCACAGACTCTGGAGCGAGCCGACCTGAGGGAGACGCCACCAGCACGCGGTCCAACCGCTGGAGCCGCCCCGAGACGGTGGTGAGCGCAGCCAGGGTGTTCAACCGGGGGTTGAACGTCTCCCCCGCCTCCGAGGGCCGCAGGCTGGACCAGACATCCACGAAGCCCGCGCGCGCGAAGGACTCCGCTTCCGGCGCACCGTCGCCGAAGTTGAAGTCACCGGCCACCACCAGATCCGGAGCTTCGGTCTCATTGGAGGAACCGAGTACGCGTGCCCATTCCAGGAGGGCTTCGACCTGAATGGCGCGCGCGGAGGCTCCGGACGCGTCCCGGTCGCTCGTCAGGTGCGGAGTCGCCACCCACAGCGTGCCCCCCGCGACGCGAAGCTCCGCGGTGATGACGCGCTTGTCCCGGGAGAAGACGCGCTGCCACACGGAGGCGAGCGGCACGCGTGACAGGAGCACCTGGCCATAGGGTGTCACGGTCTGCGCGCCGGGACCGTCCGACAGCCAGCAGTGCTCGCGCACCCAGGGTTCGGCGAGCAGGGCCCGGAGGAACGACGGAGTGACTTCCTGGAGGGCGATGACATCCGCGTTCGTCCCGCGAAGCAGCGCGAGCGCCGCCGGGGTCCTGCGCTCGGTCGCCAGCAACTCCGCGTCGTACAGGTCGAAGAGGACGTTGAAGGTGACGACGGTGAGCGCGGCCGCGGCGGGAAGCGAGGAGCCCGGCTCAAGGGATGCCTGGGCCCACGCGCCCGAGTGTGCGTCGAACTTCCATGCGGGCCATGGGGTGAAGCCCGGCACTGCGACGGGCGGGGGCTGCCCGGCCTCCACCGCAGGCCGGGCATTGCTGAGGAGGTCGATGCGCGCCTTGCGATCCCACACCACCTGGGTCCCGCGCTTGAAGTACCAGACGCGGTGCCACGGAATCTCGCCATCGGGGACGAACGCCTCGAAGGGCATCTCCTCCATCGCGCCACGGTGCGCGTCGTAGCCGACGACGAACTCGCGGGCGTCGATCCGCGAGTCCCACCGGATGCGGTGATACACCTCGCGGCTGGTCGTGAAACGTTCGTGGGACATGGCGGGGCTCGGGGCGAAGAGTACAGGAAGGCACGCCGGACCAGCCGCGCACGCGTCGCGTTGACGAGAGGATCTGGGGCCACCTGACACGCATCATCGCCCCAGGCGTTTCACCTGGCGGTCCTTCGCGATTCCCAGCTCCAGGAGCGCCTGCTCGAAGCGGTATCGCCACCCGCAGACATGCATCAACCGTCTTGAACGCTGCCGCCTGAGGTCACGTGCATGCTCGACCGTGCCGCATCTCATCATCTGGGTCGACTCTCCAGCTTCGTAGAGGCCTGTAGCGTTTCCTGTCCTCGAGAACTCCACCGCCACGTGCCTGTCGAACGACAGCTCGAACGCACTGACATTCCCCCTCGGCAGCCGCCTGGCCCGTCGGAACGCGGCCTGCTGTTCGACTGGCAGCGTCGCGACCCTCGACCTCAGGGAGTCATACGTCGCCAGGTCGAGCCAGCAGGTGGTCCGGCGGATGGACCCGAGGTAGCTCAACCAGAACTTCCGTCGGTCCTGCGCATGCATCGCCCGCTCGAAGAAGAACTCCAGGTCCTGCTGGATGAGCGCGGCCAGGAACGCATCGAACGCCGCCTGTCCCAGGACACGCACCGCGTCCCACGCCCTACTCAAGGTCCTCGACCGGGGATCACCGAAAACATGGTCCCGGATGATCAACCGCTCCTCGAGCCGCCCCCGGACGTCAGGCGCGAGCAATCGAGAGGCCCAGCACTCCAGCGCGGCGGCGACCACGGCGACACGGGCCTCCAGCGGCGCCGACGTCACGACGTCATCCGTGTTGTTGTGAGGCAACCACGACCGCCCCAGCGGCTCATCGACGAGGAACTTCAACCCTTCCGACACATCCTGCCGGGTCTTCACCCTCTGCCGCAGGTACTCCGCGATGACATGTCCCGCGTAGGCAGTCCCGGGCCTGAGGCCAACGCTCGTGAGCATCTCGACCACGTCCACGAGGGCATGGGCCCGCCAGTGCTCCGCCAGCATGCGCGGCCCCTCCGGCCCCAAAGCCTCTCCTCGGAGGGGCATGGGAAGCACCCACCCAGGCCCCCTCCTCGGATGAGCTCCAGCCACCAAGCCACTGCCGCACCGCCCGGAGCAGGCACTTCGGACTCTGGTCGAGAAGCCAGCCCATGCCATGGGACCCACCTCGCGCCACAAGCCTGGTACCGCGCGCCGCTTTCAGCGGGACAGCCTGGAGAAGTCTCGCGCCCACGGTTTCTTGAACGCCGCCGCGACGACCTGCGTCTGTCGTCTCCGGACGAGACGCTCAAGCTCCCGATCATCCACTCGCCGAGCGCGAGGGATTGAGCTCACAAAGAAAGCCAGACACGGATGATACCCTGCCCTGGCTTCGCCGAGCCATCGCCCTCTCGGGATATTGCGCGCCTTCCCGGAAGAAGGCAGACGACGGCGCTCGGCCCCCGCTGGCCCGGGTCTTGCCATGGAGCCCCCATGGAGGAAGACACGGAATGGGTATTCGCGCAGGGGTGGTGGGGACGGGATTGCTGGTGATGTCTTTGGTATCGGTGGGTTGCAGCGACGACTCCTCAACAGTGGATCCGCAGGATGGCCCCATCACGGATCCTTCCGATGGAAACGAAGTTCCCTCGCTCCCCCCTCCGGGTTCCCTTCCGGACGCCGGCACGCTCCCTCCCGATGAAGATGGGGGGACACCCGACGCGGGAGAACCCCCCGACGCGGGGACGACGCCAGAGCCCGATGCCGGAACCGGCGAGACACCCGACGCGGGCCCGTGGCCCACGGACGCGGTGCTCGACTACACGCGCACGTTCGGTGTCGCCAAACCCCAGAGCGTCGGGCTCGATGAAGGGCTCAACCTCTGGCTCCTCGACGGCCGCCGCATCGGTGTGCTGCGCCCGGGCGACACCCAACCCACGTGGACCGCCAACGTCGGGCAGGCGGCGGAGCCGTTCAGCCCGGATTCGCTCGCGACCGGGTCCACCGTCATCTGCGGCGGCGAGGCCGGACGCGCGTACGTGGGCTACTCCGCCAACGAGATGAAGCGCGCGGAGGGCATCGAGCAACGCACGTACATCCCCTGGAAGGGGGAAGCGGGCTACTCCGCCGAGCGCTTCGCCGAGTACCGCAAGGGCGACCTCGACGCGGTCCGCCTCCAGCCGGATGGCAGCGTCAAGCTCGAGGAGCACCTCTGGCGCAGCACCGGCGCGTCGAACGCGGGCCGCGAGGCGGGCATCCACAACACCAATGACTTCCACTACGAGGAGGACCGCACCGTCCTCAACTGCGCCCGCGTGACGCGCGGACGCGATCGCGGCGACCTCTACATCACCACCAACCACGGCGTGACGCGCATCCAGGGGCTCACCTACAACAGCCACCGCCACCCGGGCTGGTACCTCTTCGAGGACGGCTCGGAGTGGGGCTCGCTCCAGTGCCCGTACATGCACGGCCTGGGCATCGGGCAGAACGGCGACGTCCTCGTCGCCAACGAGCAGATGGTCGGCGTGCTCGTGCCCAGCCCCAAGCTGGAGGAGTGGGACCGCGAGCAGACCTGGGAGGGCCCCACGCCCTGGTCGTTCAAGAGCTACAACGACGCGCTCAACGGTCAGGCCACCGACGACTACTGGCGCGCCTTCGAGCAGGTCCGCTCGGGCCGCTACTACCTGGGCAGCGCGCAGTACGGCGTCTGGGCGCTGACGCCGAAGAACCGCTCGACGGGCAACTGGTCGAAGCTCGCGGGCCTGCCCACCCACCGAATCCTGTCACTCAAGGCGACGGACGATGGCGCCCTCTACATCGGCACCGACGGCGCGGGCCTCTGGCGGCTGGAGGCGGACGGCACCACGCTGGCCCAGGTCCGCGAGGTCTCCGGGCAGCGCGTGCTCCAGCTCGTCTACGAGCCCACCGTGACGCCGAGCATGCTGCTCGTCCTCACCAACCAGGGGCTCACGGTCCTCCGGGGACCGTAGGCCCTCAGACGAGCTTCGCCAGGGTGGGCAGCACCTGCCCGCTCAGGCCCTGGACGAAGTGGTGGAAGCGCTCCGTGTTCGCGGCGGACTCGTAGTTCACGAGCCACGTGTCCCCGCGCGCGGAGCGCACCTCGTCCACGATGCCCGCCGCCGGCCACACCGCGCCGGACGTGCCCGCGGCCAGGAACACCAGGCGCGTGCCGTCCTTGCGCGTGATGAACTCGCCAATGCGCGCCAGGTCGCCGGGGTCCAGCATCTCCCCGAACCAGACGATGTCCGGCCGCAGCCGGCCTCCGCAGCCGTCGCACCGGGGCACCGTGCCCGACGGGTGCACCGTGGTGTCCGCGAAGGGCTCACGCGGGCAGTCCGCGCACTTCGTGCGGAACAGGTTGCCGTGCATGTCCACCACGCGCCTGCTGCCCGCCTTCGTGTGCAGGCCGTCCACGTTCTGCGTGGCCAGGAGGAAGCGGTCGCCCAGGTGCTCCTCCCAGTGCACCAGCGCGTCGTGGCCCGGGTTGGGCTTCACGTCCGCCGCCCCCGCGCGGCGCTGTGAATAGAAGCGCCAGACGAGCGAGGGGTTCTCCTCGAAGCCCTGCGGGGACGCCACGGCCTCGACGGGGTGGTTCTCCCACAGCCCGTCCATGCCGCGGAACGTGGGCACTCCGCTCTCCGCGGAGACTCCGGCGCCGGTGAGCACGAGCAGGCGGGTTTTCGAATCCAGGACGAGCGGTTCCACACGGCCTCCAGTGCCAGCAGACACGGGGGTTGTTAGAAGGAGCGGGACTGAATTCCGGACAGAGGACCCCATCATGGCCGAAGTCACCCTGGATCTGCGCGGTCAGCCCAAGACCGAGGCATACGCCGAGCTGAAGACGCACGCGCTCGCCATCCTCGAGGGCGTGGATGACGACATCTGCGCGATGGCGACGATGAGCTGCCTGCTGCACCACGCCTTCGGCCACCTGTGGACGGGCTTCTACCGGGTGGTGACGCCCGGGAAGCTGCTGCGCGTGGGCCCCTACCAGGGGACGCTCGGGTGCCTGGAGATCACCTTCGGCAAGGGCGTGTGCGGCACGTCCGCCGCCAGGGGCGAGACGGTGGTGGTGCCGGACGTGAGCGCGTTCCCGGGCCACATCACCTGCGACGGGCGCTCCGCGTCGGAGATCGTCGTGCCGGTGTTCGGCCGCAACCGCGAGCTCCTCGCCGTGCTCGACATCGACTCCGAGCACAAGAACACCTTCGACGACGTGGACCGCGCGGCGCTGGAGGACCTGATGTCCTGGTTCCAGCACCGCGCGGGCTGAGCGCCGCTGCGCTCAGCGCTTCGCGAGGCGGGCGTAGGCCACGGCCAGCGCCCCCGCGAAGCGCGCGTTGTTCTCCAGGAGCGCCAGGTTCGTCTTGAGGCTCTTGCCCCCGGTGCGGCTGGCCAGCTCGCCCAGCAGGAACGGCGTCACGGCCTTGCCGCGCACGCCCTGCCGCTCCGCGTCCGCCAGCGCCGACGCGATGTGCAGCTCCACGTCGTTGCGAGGCAGCGCGGCCTCCGCCGGCGGCGGCACCGTGTAGAGCACCCCGCCCTGCCCCAGCGACTCGAAGCGAGCGTGGGCGATGCGCGCGGCGGTCTCCGCGTCGTCCGCGCGGTGCTCCAGCGAGAGGCCGGACTCACGGCTGTAGAAGGACGGCAGCTCGTTCGTGCCCACGCCGATGACGGGCACGCCCGCGGTCTCCAGCAGCTCCATCGTCTTGGGCAGGTCCAGCACGGACTTGGCGCCCGCGCACACCACGGCGACGGGGTAGCGCGACAGCGCCGCGATGTCCTGCGAGATGTCCCAGTGCTCGGAGGCCCCGCGGTGCACGCCGCCGATGCCGCCGGTGGAGAAGACGCGGATGCCCGCCGCCGCGGCCAGCTCACACGTGGCGCTCACCGTGGTGCCGCCGCTGGCGCGGGTGGCCACCGCGACGGCGAGGTCGCGCGAGCCCACCTTGAGGAGCCTCTCCTTGCCCTCGGCCAGCCGGCGCAGCGCGGCGTCCTCCAGGCCAATCCAGACCTCGCCGTCCACGAGCGCGATGGGCGCGGGCACGGCGCCAGCGCGGCGCACGGCCTCTTCGCACGCGCGAGCGGCGGCCAGGTTGTCGGGGTACGGCAGGCCCTGCGCGACGACGCTCGTCTCAAGCGCCACCAGCGGCTGCCCGGAGTCCCTCGCGCGCCGCACCTCGTCTGAATAGCGGAAGTCCATGGGCGGGCATTTACGCCATGGCCCGGGCGGACGGACAAGCACGCGCGCGGGGGAAACGTCCGCACGACGTCGCCTCCGGGTGGGAGCGCACCTCGCGTGCGTGCAGCAGGCAACCGAGGCCGTGGAACGGACGGCTCCCGTTCGTTGCGGCCCCGTGGGTTGCATCCGGACCCGGGCCGCCCTATGCCCCGCCGCCGTGAGCACCTCGTCGCCCGCGGTCGCAGCGCCTGCTCGTCTCCTCTCCACCTCGGACCTGGCGATGATCGCCGTCGTGGTCGTCTGGGGGACGAACTACACCCTCGTGAAGGACGCGCTGGAGGGCATGCCGGCGCGGGCCTTCATGTCGCTGCGCTTCGGGCTCGCGGCGCTCGCGATGGGGCTCGTGCTGCTCGCGGTGGAGGGCCACAAGCCGATGCCGTGGAGGACGTTCCTGCGGCTCACCGCGCTGGGGTTCGTGGGCAACACGCTGTACCAGCTGTGCTTCATCGAAGGGCTCGCGAGGACCACGGCGGCCAACAGCGGGATGCTCACGGCGGTGAGCCCGGTGGTGACGGCGGCGCTGGGCGCGGCCCTGGGCATCGAGCGGCTGCGGCGACCCGTCGTGGCGGGCCTCTCCCTCGCGGTGGTGGGCACCCTGCTCGTCGTCGGGGCCCGGGGCCCCAACCTGGGCGCGGCGACGTGGATGGGCGACGCGCTGATTGTCGGCAGCTCGCTGTGCTGGTCCATCTACACGGTGGGCACGCGCGCCGTGGGCGACGGCGTGTCCGCGCTGCGCGTCACCGCCATCACCATGCTCACGGGCGCCCCGGGCGTCGTGCTGGCCGGGGCCTCCCAGGTCATCGAGATGGACGCGTCGCGCGTGGGCGTCGCGGGCTGGGTGGCGCTCGTGTACTCGGCGCTGGTGCCGCTGGTGCTCGCGTACTTCGTGTGGTTCCGCAGCGTCCAGCAGGTGGGCCCCAACCGCACGACGCTCTACGGCACCGGCATCCCCGTGGTCGCCGCCCTCACCGCCTGGGCCATCCGTGGCGAGCGCCCCACCCTGCTCCAGACGCTCGGCGCGGCGCTCATCCTCACGGGGGTGCTGCTCAGCCGCCGCCGCAAGGACACCGCCAGCACCAGGGCCTGAGGAGCGCGCGCTGCCCGCTCAACCGCGAGTCCCACGCTCCAGCGTCAGCGCGTACTCCTCCATCTTCCGGTCGAGCGTGGGCCGGCTGATGCCCAGCAGCTCCGCCGCGCGGACCTTCTTCCAGCCGGACTCGCGCAGCGCCTCCGCGATGGCGTCCCGCTCCAGGCGGGCCACCTGCTCCTGCAACGTGCGCGGCACGTGCCCCACCACGCCCTCGCGCACCTCCGGCGGCAGCTGCGGAATGCCCACGTGGCCCGCCGCGTACACGCGCCCCAGCCGCTCCGCGACCAGCTCCAGCTCGCGGACGTTCTGCGGCCACGGATACTCCGCCAACAGGCGCCGGGCCTCCGGCCCCAGCACCGGCGCCTCCCGCCCGCCCTGCCGCGCGCCGCGCAGCACGAAATGCTCCAGCAGCACCGGCACGTCGCCGCGACGCTCCCGCAGGGGCGGCACCTCCATTTCGAAGCCCGTGAGCCCCCGGGCCAGCGCCGCGTCGAGCTCGCCCCGCGACGCGAGCCGCGACACCGGCGACGCACTGGTGGCGACGATGCGCACGTCCACGGGCTCCTCTCCGCCCTGCCGGGCCGGAGCCGCGCGCCGGGCCAGCATCCGCGCCAGCCGCTCCGCCGCCGGCCGGGGAAGCGCCTCCACGTGGCGCAGCAGCAGCGTGCCCGCGTCCGCGCGCAGCACCGCGGAC
>JAFADT010000646.1 GCA_023424585.1 Pseudomonadota bacterium | reverse complement strand
GGGCTGCTGGTGCGGCCGGGTGGCTCGCCGCTGGCGCTGGAGGTGCCGTCTCCGGCGCGCGAGGCGGGCACGCTGCCGGTGGCCGCCGAGCTGTGGCACGAGTCGCGCTCCACCGCGCTGGTGTTCGCCACCGCGTCCGGCGACGTGCCCCACCCCGCCACCTTCGGGGAGCTGCGCACGAGCTTCCAGGCCTTCCACCAGGCGGTGCACCGCGCGCTGCCGAAGGAGCAGTCCTGGGTGCTGCACCTGCGCGGCTTCTCCAGCCGGCCCTCCGTGGACGCGGACGTGCTGGTGGACGTGGGCAGCCCGGTGCTCACCCCGGCGCAGCGGCCCGCGGACCTGGAGCGGCTGCTGTCGCCAGAGGGCCCGCTGGGCTGGCTGGGGCAGCGCGTGCGCTACCACGACGGCGCTCCGGAGCTGACGGGCCTCAACGACGCGAGCCCTCAGCAGGTCTTCTCCCGCACCTTCGGCGGCGCGCGGCTGGCCACGCTGTGGCTGTCCGAGCCGCTGCGCGGTGCGTTCGTGACCCCGCGGCTCGCGGCGGAGGAGCTGGCGCTCACGGGGCTGCTGCCCGCGGAGCCTCGCGAGTCTCCCGAGCGCGCGCTGCTGGCGGACCGGCTGGTGGCGCCGACGCAGCCGGTGCCCGCGGCGCTGAAGGAGCACTTCGCGGAGCTGACCGCCAGCGCGGAGCGCTACGTCGCGCAGCAGAGCGTGCATGACCTCCGCGCGCTGGCGCAGACGAAGCGCGTGGGCAGCGTGACGCGTCAGGTGAAGGCCGGCTTCAGCGCCGAGTACGGCCTGCCCTTCCTCCTGGTGGAGGCGCGGCAGGGCAAGCACGTGCTGCGCGCCGTCTATTTCCTTCAGCAGCACCCGTCGCCGGCGAAGCGCGCGGAGCTGACCGCGGGGGACGCGGAGCTCGTGGCCTCGGTGGACCTGGCGCTGCGACACCGCCGTCCGGTGGTGTTGACCGGGGAAGTCTCCCGCGAGGAGGCCCGTCGATGAAGACCCGCAGCCGCGCCCTCGTGGCGCTCCTTGGCCTGATGGTGGGCCTGGCCCTCATCTGGGGCGCGAGCCTCGCCGTGCTGGGCAACACCGACACGCCCACCGCGCGGCGCGACGCGAAGTACGTCAACGCCGAGCGCCTCATCTTCTACCGCCTGGAGCCGGGCCGGGAGATGCGCGTGCGCATCCCTGGAGACGCTGAGGAGCTGCTCATCGTCACGCACGAGCTGCTCCCGGACGGCGCGCCCTACGCGCCGGAGAAGCAGTACCAGTACGGCCTCAAGGCCATCCTCCGCGGGCCCGAGGGGGTCCTCCTGGAGCGCGCCATCTTCACGCGCACGCGCCAGAGCAAGGGCCAGCCGCAGGAGGACGGGACGTTCCTCCAGGAGAGCGCCTTCACCACGCACGCGGATCAGCAGGTGACGGACGAGCGCGAGTTCGTGCTGCGGCTGCCCGCAGAGCGCCCGGACTACTCCGTGCTGTACCTGCGGCCCGCGAGCGCGAGCGACACGCTGCTCGCGCGGGTGTACGTCCGCGCGCACCGCACGCTGCCGCTGCTCGCGTCGCAGAGGCTGGCGCAGGCCCGCGCGGAGGTGCGCGCCGGACGCGCCACCTTCGAGCCCTTCGAGAAGCTCTCCGTCGAGACGCGCCGCTGGCTCGCCGAGGAGCACTGGGAGCGCCTCAACGCGGAGGGCGAGGCGGGCACCGACTACCAGATTGAACCCGTCTACCGAACCCAGTACCGGCTGCCGCTGGTGGAGGCCACGGAGTCCGTGCAGGAGCGCCTGGGCGCCGGGCGCGCCGTGGCCCTCAACGTCGCCGGGCCCGCGAAGCCGGTGCTGTGGCTGTGGAGCGACGCGCTGGACGCGCATCCCCAGCCGCACGGGCCGGTGACGGTGCAGACGCTGTCCTCGGACGGCACCACGCACACGGTGGAGCTGCCGGGCCCGGTGGCGGGCTCGCCCATGTCGCATCCGCTGGAGCTGCCGGAGGGCACGCACACGGTGATGGTGCGCAACGACGGCCAGGAGGACCTGCGCTACACGGTGGAGGGCCCGTTCGAGTCGTGGCTCCTGCCCGCCGAGTCGCGCCCGCAGCCAGGCATCGCGTCCGAGGGCCGCGTGGCCTTCCTGCCGGACACGCGCCGCACGGAGGCGTTCGCCGCCGGCCCGGCGTGCCCGGCGCTGGAGCTGGACATCGACCCGCGCATGGACGCGGTGGGGCGGCTGATGCGCATCGACGCGCGCTCGCTGGACCGCGCGCCGTCACACGAGCCGCTGCACCTGAGCCTCACGGTGCTGGATGGCCAGGGCCAGTCCCTGGGCCAGGCCTCGCTGGACGCGACGCCAGGGCCCGCGCCGTTCGAGAGCGCGGCCCTGCCCCCGCTGCCCGGTGGCGCGCTGCCATGCACGCCGCTGGCCGCGGCGGACGCGGACGCGGGCTCGGGAGAGGTGACGGACCTCCCCGCCTGGGTGTCGGGCGCGGCGAGCGCCCGGGTGTTCCTGCCCATGGGGGCTCGCAAGCTGCGCGTGGAGGCATCGCGCGCGACCCTCATGCAGTTCTACAGCTTCCTGTCGAACGGCCAGACTGTCGCGGCGGCTGCGCCGTACACGAACGACGCGCTCACCGGCGTGCGCTGGCGCAACGCGCCCGTGGAGCAGCGCGCGTGGTACCCGATGCGCCCGTCGAACCTGAACGCGCTGATCCAGAGCGGCGCCCGCGTGGAGCTGCTCGGTCAGGTGCGCCTGGAGCCCGTGGTCCCAGAGGCGGAGGAGCTTCCTCCGACGGGCGACCCGGTGGTGGTGCGGCCTTACGGCTCGCCCGCGGCGGTGGAGGTGCTCGAGTCCGCGCAGGCGGACACGGTGGAGCTGGTGAAGGCGCTGTCCACGGTGCTGGAGCCCGGCCGCGCGGTGCGTGCACGCTTCGACCCGCGCCCCCCCCCCCCGCCAGAGGTGCGCCAGTCGCGGAAGGACG
>JAFADT010000641.1 GCA_023424585.1 Pseudomonadota bacterium | reverse complement strand
GCGCTGGCCTGTGCGGTGTCCATGGTGCGGCTGCCCTTCCCTTCACTGCCAAATCAGGTGGCGGAAACCCGCGCCAGGGGAAGCGCGCGGGGCCGGAAAGAAAACGAACGCCTTACGCGTACCAGCGGGGCTCGGGGTCCAGCACCGGCGTGGGCAGGTCCTGGTAGGAGATCTGCGGGCCCTCCGGTGAGTACGTGGCGATGGTCGTCTTCGCCCACTTCTCGTGGCGCTTGCGCCACAGGGCCATCCACTCCGGATCCTGGGTCGGATCCTTCACCTTGGGCTCCGGCAGGGAGAAGTCCGGCTTGTAGTGGGCGCCGCGGCTCTCGTCGCGCAGGAGCGCGCTGGTGGCGATGACCTCGCCCAGCTCCAGCATGTTCCACAGCTGGTTGGTGTACGACAGCGCGCGGTTGGCGACCACGCCCGTGTCCAGCACGTTGACGCGGCTCCAGCGGTCCTTCAGCTCGCGCACGCGCTCGATGGTCTTCTTCAGGCGGTCGTTGTAGCGGACGACGGTGCAGTTCTCCGTCATCACCTCGCCCAGCTCCTTGGCGATCTGGTACGGGTTCTCCGCGCCGTTCATCTTCTTGATGGTGGCGAAGCGGTCCTCCCAGTACTTCTTCGCGTCCGCGAAGTACTTCTCCGGCATCGCCGCGGCGCTGGTCGCCTGGCTCTTGGAGAAGGACACCATCGCCGGGCCGCCGATCATGCCGGAGTAGATGCAGGACAGGAGCGAGTTGGCGCCCAGGCGGTTCGCGCCGTGGAAGGCGTAGTCCGCCTCGCCGGCCGCGTACAGGCCGGGGATGCGCGTGCTCTGGTTCACCGGGCTGCCGTCCAGCGGCGTCTGGGTGCGCGGGTCGGCCTCGAAGGAGACGTGCAGGCCGCCCATCGAGTAGTGCATGCCCGGGAAGATGACCATGGGCGTGTGGCGCGGATCATCCCCGACGAACTTCTCGTAGATCTCCATCACGCCCTTGATCTTCGCGTCGAGCGTCTTGGCCGGGATGTGCGTCACGTCCAGGTACACGCCGTCGCGCCCGCCCAGGCCCATGCCCAGGTCGCGGCAGACCATGAAGATCTCGCGCGTCGCCACGTCGCGCGGCACCAGGTTCTTGTACTTGGGGTACTTCTCCTCCAGGAAGTACCAGCGCTCGCTCTCCGGGATGTCCCGGGGCGCGCGTGTGTCGCCCTTCTTGCGGGGTACCCAGACGCGGCCGCCCTCGCCGCGCACGGACTCGCTCATCAGGCGCAGCTTGTCCTCGCCCGGGATGGAGGTGGGGTGCACCTGGATGAACTCGCCGTTGGCGTAGAGCGCGCCTTCCATGTACGCGCGGCCCGCGGCGGTGCCGGTGTTGATGATGGAGTTGGTGGAGCGCCCGAAGACGATGCCCGGACCGCCCGTGGCCAGGCACACCGCCTCCGCGGGGAAGGTGCGGATCTCCATGGTGCGCAGGTCCATGGCCACGCTGCCGATGCAGCGGCCGGACTCGTCCTTCACCATGCCGAGCCACTCCCAGTACTCGTACTTGGTGACCTTGCCCTCCGCCTCATAGCGGCGGACCTGCTCGTCCAGCGCGTAGAGCAGCTGCTGGCCGGTGGTGGCGCCCGCGAAGGCGGTGCGGTTGTGCAGGGTGCCGCCGAAGCGGCGGAAGTCCAGCAGGCCTTCCGGCGTGCGGTTGAACGTCACGCCCATGCGGTCCAGCAGGTAGATGATGCCGGGCGCCGCGTAGCACATGCCCTTCACGGACACCTGCTCCGCGAGGAAGTCGCCGCCGCGCAGCGTGTCCTTCACGTGGATGTCCGGGTGATCACCCTCGCCCTTCGTGTTCACCGCGCCGTTGATGCCGCCCTGGGCGCAGACGGAGTGGGAACGCTTGACGGGGACGAGCGAGAGCACGTCCACCTGGTGACCCGCCTCCGCCAGCTTGATCGTCGTCATCAGCCCGGCGAGACCGCCGCCCACCACCGTGAATCGCGCTGCTGCCGCCATCATCGTCTCCTTGGGCACCGGAAGCCGGGGGGGTGCCTTCACGGGGGGCCGCTGAAGTCCTGCTTCGCGACGCTGCCCCGCACCCGTGCCAGTGCGAGTCCAACACGCTAGTTAACTTGGAAAAATACCGCCGCAAGGACGGGGGGCCGGGGGATAAGCCCGGATCATTCACGGCATCAGACAGGGCCCGCCAGCAGCATTCCGGCGGGCCCGGTCGACGTCCGGGGACTACAGCTTCACGAGCTCGACGGTGCCCTTGACGGAGGTGAAGGACTTGTTCAGCTCGGCCTTCTCCGCGTCGTTCAGCTCCACCTCGATGATCTTCTCCACGCCGTTCGCGCCGATCTGCGCGGGGACGCCGAAGAAGAAGTCGTTGATGCCGTACTGGCCCTTGAGCAGGGCGGCGGCCGGCAGCACGCGCTTGCGATCGAAGAGGTAGCTCTCCGCCATGGCGATGGAGGAGGACGCCGGGGCGAAGTAGGCGCTGCCCGTCTTGTAGAGGCCCACCAGCTCCGCGCCGCCCTTGCGGGTGCGGTCGATGATGGCGTCCAGCTTGTCCTTGGCGATGAGCTGGGTGAGGGGCACGCCGCCCACGGTGCTGTGGCGCACGAGCGGGACCATGTCGTCGCCGTGGCCGCCGAGCACCAGCGCCTCCACGTCACGGATGGACACGCCCAGGGCCTCGGCCACGAAGCACTTGAAGCGGCTGGTGTCCAGCACGCCCGCCATGCCCACGACCATGTTGTCCTTCAGGCCGGCGATCTTGTGGAGCGCGAACACCATCGCGTCCAGCGGGTTGGCCACGTTGATGACGAAGGCGTCCGGGGCGTGCTGCTTGATGTTGCCCGCCACGTCCTTCATGATCTTCAGGTTGACGTCCAGCAGGTCCTCGCGGGACATGCCGGGCTTGCGGGGCACGCCGGCCGTGATGATGATCACGTCCGAGCCCGCCACGTCCTTCCAGTCCGTGGAGCCGGTGACGCGGCAGTCGTAGCCGTCCACCGCGGACAGCTGGTTGATGTCCAGCGCCTTGCCCTTGACCAGCCCCTCGGCCGCCGGGATGTCGTAGAGCACCACGTCGCCCAGGTTCTTCTGGACCGCCAGCAGCGCCAGGTTGCCGCCGATCTGACCGCCGCCGATGAGGCCGATCTTCTTCTTCTTGTGAGCCATGGTTTCGCCCTGCTGCTTTGGGGTGGGGACTACATGTGCTTGATGATGGCCTGACCGAACTCCGAGCACTTGACCTCGGACACGGTCTCCTTCGTCTCCAGCTTCATCAGGCGCGCGAAGTCGTACGTCACGGTGCGCGCCGCGATGGCCTTGTCCATGCCCTTGATGATCAGGTCCGCGGCCTCGTGCCAGCCCAGGTGGCGGAACATCATCTCACCTGAGAGGATGACGGAGCCCGGGTTCACCTTGTCCTGATCCGCGTACTTGGGCGCGGTGCCGTGGGTGGCCTCGAAGATGCCGACGCCGGTGTCGTAGTTGGCGTTGCCGCCGGGGGCGATGCCGATGCCGCCGACCTGCGCCGCGAGCGCGTCGGAGAGGTAGTCGCCGTTGAGGTTGAGCGTCGCGATGACGTCGAAATCCGTCGGGCGCGTGAGCACCTGCTGGAGCGCGATGTCGGCGATGGCGTCTTTGACGAGGATCTTGCCGCTCTCGAGCGCGGCGGTCTGCTCGGCGTTCGCTGCGTCCTCACCCTTCTCGGCCTTGGTGCGCTCC
>JAFADT010000636.1 GCA_023424585.1 Pseudomonadota bacterium | reverse complement strand
GCCGCCGTCGCCGCCGCGGAGGCCGCCGCCTCCATGGCGCAGGACGCGGCCGAGCGCACGGAGAAGCTCAGCACCGGCGGAGGCGTCAGCGAGCAGCAGCACCGGAACGCCGTGGCCGCCGCCGCGCAGGCCCAGGCGCAGGTGATGGCCGCGAAGGCGCAGCTCGCGCAGGCCCGCGCGGCGCGCCGCCGCCACGACCTGAAGGCGCCCTTCGCGGGCACCCTCATCGAGTCCCCGGACCAGACGGGCGCCACGGTGGCCCCGGGCACGCCGCTCTTCACGCTGGAGCAGCTGGACACGCTCCTCTTCCGCACCACCGTGGCGGAGGGCGCCCGCGCGCTGCTCAAGCCGGGCACGAAGGTGCGCGTGACGGCGGTGGGGCAGGGCGCGTCCACCGACGAGGCCGTGGTCCGCACCATCCTGCCCTCCGCGGACCCCACCACCCGCCGCATCCCGGTGGAGATCGCCGTGCCCAACGCGGACGGCCGCTTCGTGGCCCACACGCTGGCGCGCGCCCTGCTGAAGCTGGGCGAGACCCAGGACGCGCAGCTCCTGCCCACCACGGCGCTGTCCTCCTCCAACGGGGACCACGTCCTCGTCGTCAGCGACGGCGCCCTCCAGCGCGTGGACGTGCAGGTGCTGGAGCGCCGCGACCGCGAGGTGGTGGTGCGCGCCGCCGCCGCCCTCCAGCAGGTGGTGGACTACCCCACGCCCACCCTGACCCCCGGCACCCGCGTCTCCGTGAAGTAGCCGCAAGCCGCCCCTTCTCGCCGCGGTCGCGGCGTGCGTGAGCTCTTCCAATGATTCTCAGTGACGTCTCCATCCGACGGCCGGTCTTCACGGCCATGGTGTCCCTGCTGCTCATCGTGCTGGGCGTGATGGGCCTCAAACGCCTGGGCACCGACCTCTACCCGGACGTGAGCTTCCCCGTGGTGGTGGTCAACACCCTCTACAAGGGCGCGGGCCCGGGCGAAATCGAGACCCAGGTCATCAAGCCCCTGGAGGACGCGGTCGCCGGCATCAGCGGCGTGGACAAGATCCACTCCTACAGCCGTGAGAACGTGGGCACCGTGGTGGTGTCCTTCACGCTGGGCACCGCCCTGGACACCGCCGTCCAGGACGTGCGCGACAAGGTGGGGCAGGCCGTCAACAAGCTGCCCACGGACGCGGACGCGCCCATCGTCAGCCGCGTGGACCTGTCCGCCGCGCCCATCCTCACCTACGCCGTCTCCGCGGAGATGACGTCCCAGTCGCTGCGCAAGCTGCTGGATGACCGCATCAAGCCCGCGCTCGCGCAGCTGGCCGGCGTGGCGGAGGTGCGCATCACCGGCGGCGACACGCGGGAGATCCAGGTCGACATCGACCTGGACAAGGCCCGCGCGGTGGGCATCACGCCCTCCCAGGTGTCCCAGCGCATCGCCATGGAGAACCTCAACCTGCCCGCGGGCCGCCTGCAATTGGGGCCCAACGAGCTGACCGTGCGCGCCATGGGCGAGTTCGCCAGCGTGGAGGACCTGCGCCAGCTGCCCATCGCCCGCGGCACCACCGGCGCCCAGGTGCGCCTGGAGGAGATCGCCACCGTCACGGACGGCGTCGCCGAGCGCCGCACCACCGCGCGCCTCAACTCCCGCGACGCCGTGGTGCTGGAGATCGTGAAGCAGCCGGGCTCCAACACCGTGAGCGTCAGCGACGCGGTGAAGAAGACGCTCGCGCAGATGGGCCCCGTGGTGGGGCAGGGCTTCAAGGCCACGCTCCTCATCGACCAGTCGGAGCTCATCCGCGCCAACACCCACGAGGTGTGGATCGCCCTGGTCTTCGGCGGCCTGATGGCGGTCCTCATCATCCTGATGTTCCTGCTGGACCCGCGCGGCACGTTCATCTCCGCGCTCGCGCTGCCCACGTCTGTCATTGGCACGTTCTTCGTGATGTACGTGCTGGGCTACTCGCTCAACCAGATGACGCTCCTGTCGCTGTCCCTGGCCATCGGCCTGCTCATCGACGACGCGGTGGTGGTGCGCGAGGCCATCACCCACCGGCTGGAGCAGGGCGAGGACCCGATGAGCGCCGCGTACCACGGCACGAAGGACGTGGGCCTGGCGGTGCTCGCCACCACGCTGGCCCTGGTGGCGGTGTTCATCCCCGTGGCCTTCATGCCCGGCATCGTGGGGCAGTTCTTCAAGCAGTTCGGCATCACCATCTCCGTGGCGGTGCTCATCTCGCTGTTCATCTCCTTCACGCTGGACCCCATGCTGTCCGCGCGCTTCGCCAAGGCGCACAAGCCGGGGGAGCGGCAGCGCGAGCCCGCCGTCTTCCGCGCGCTGCGCCGCCTCCTGGAGGCCACGGAGGCCACGTACTCGCGCATCCTGGGCTGGGTGCTGCGCCACAAGTGGACCACCGCGGGCCTCACCGTGCTGGCGCTGGTCCTGTCCTTCGGCGCCGCCAGCCGCCTGGGCGTGGAGTTCATGAGCGCGGAGGACCGCTCGCAGCTCATCGTCGAGCTCCAGCTGCCGGACTCCGCCAACCTCGCGCAGACCACGGAGCGGGCCGCGGAGGCGGAGGCGCTCCTCAAGCAGCTGCCGGAGGTCACCGACATCTACACCACCGTGGGGCCCAGCGGAGACGTCTACAAGGCGCGCATGCGCGTGCTCACCGTGTCCAAGGAGCAGCGCACGAAGAGCATCGCCACCCTCAAGGAGGAGGCGCGCGCGCTGCTGGTCCCCAACCTGGTCTCCACCGCCATCACCCTGTCCGACCCACCGTCCATCGAAGGCCTGGGCGACTGGTTCCCCATCATGGTCCGCGTGGTGGGCCCGGACCTGAAGCGCGTCAACGAGGAGGCCGAGCGCGTCGCCGGCATCCTGCGCACCCTGGGCACCTCCGACGTGCGCGTGGACTCCAACCCGGCCAAGCCGGAGCTGCAGATCCAGGTCGACCGCGCGCGCGCCGCGGACATGGACCTGTCCGCCGGGGCGCTCGCCGCGCAGCTGCGGCTCGCCATCGACGGCGACGTGACGGCCAAGCTGCGCGAGGGCACGGACGAGACGGACATCCGCGTGCGCCTGCGCGAGGAGGACCGGGCCACGCCGGAGCGCGTGCGCCAGCTGATGATCGCCACGCCCCGGGGCCTGCACCAGGTGACGGACGTGGCGGACGTGTCGCTCAAGAACGGCCCCAGCGTCATCGAGCACGAGAACCGCGAGCGCCAGGTGGCCGTCGTGTCCCAGCTGGCCAAGGGCGCCGCGCTGGGGGACGTGGCCGCGAAGCTCAAGGCCGCCATCGCCCAGAAGCCCCTGCCGCCCGGCTACGCCATCGTCTACGACGGCCAGATGAAGAGCCTGGATGAGCAGAACGACGCGTTCGGCATCGCGTTCGGCCTGGCCTTCGTCTTCATCTACATGGTGCTCGCCAGCCAGTTCGAGTCCTTCAAGCACCCCTTCACCATCATGGTGTCGCTGCCGCTGGCGCTCGTGGGCGCGCTGCTGGGGCTCGTCGTGACGAACTACCACCTCAGCATGGGCGCGATGATCGGCGTCATCCTGCTGATGGGCCTGGTGACGAAGAACGCCATCCTCCTCATCGACGGCGCGCTCCACCACCTGCGCGAGGGCGACTCCGTGGACGAGGCCCTGCTCAAGGCCGGCCCCCGCCGCCTGCGCCCCATCCTCATGACGAGCGCGGCCATGGCCATTGGCATGGTGCCCACCGCGGTGGGCACGGGCATCGGCTCCGAGTTCCGCGCCCCCATGGCCATCTCCGTCATCGGCGGCGTCATCACCTCCACCTTCCTCACGCTGCTGGTGGTGCCGGTGGTGTTCGCGGCCATGGAGAAGCTGTCCTTCAAGAAGCGCAAGCCCCGCGCTGAAGGGCCGCTCACCGCGCCGCACGCGGACGCGCCCGCCGCGCACGACCGCGCGGCCTGAGGGCCCGCGGAAACACGAAGGCGCGGGTGACGGTGTCGTCACCCGCGCCTTTCATTTGAAACAAGGGGGATGAAACAGGTCCCGGCGTGGGCGTCCTTCACGGGAGGCCACCGGCTCCGGGCTCCTCGCCGGAGACGGGGCACTCGCGGGCGTCCCGCCCGGGGAGGCTTCTAGCGCGCGACCGCCATGCCTTCGCCGTTGAGCAGGCGCACGCGCGCCTTGGCGAGCTGGTTGTGCGCTTCCTCCAGCGACACGCAGTCCACGGTGATGTCGTCGTTGGGGGATGCCTCCGACGCCACGCGGGCCGTCTGCAGCCGCGCGATGGTGGAATCCGACACGTGCGCGCACATCGCGCAGCCATTCTTGCGCCCGTGGTCGACGATCTCGGAGAACAGCTTCGCGGACTCCGGCTCCAGCGGGCGAAGCCCCCGCATGTCAGCCAGAACCAGGTGCCGCCCTCCGCCGTAGCTGTCCGTGGCCTTCTTGTAGACGGCCACGTACTCCTTCATCTCAGCCGGACGCATGAAACCGCTCATCCGGGCTGTGATGGTCCGACGGCTCACATCATTGGTGACTTCGAACATAGGTGCGCCCTCCCTCGCAGGATCAAAGACTAACAGACGTCTTTCGGACTTTCACCAGCCCTCCGGTGATTCCTGGTGGAGTGGAAGGTTTGAAAAGAATTGCGTGCTCCCCCTTCTCCGCGGGTTGTAAAAATGAAGAAGCCCGGCCCGCGTGAGCGGGACCGGGCTTCGGTGTTCCAGATTGACCCGGAGCGGGTTGGGATCAACCCACTGCGCGGACGTTCTGCGCCTGCAAGCCCTTGGGGCCGCGCGTCACCTCGAACTCCACCTTCTGGCCTTCCTGCAAGGTGCGGAAGCCGTCCATGTTGATGGCGCTGTGGTGGCAGAACACGTCCTCACCACCGCCGTCCTGCGTGATGAAGCCAAAGCCCTTCGCATCGTTGAACCACTTCACCGTACCAGTAGCCATGAATCGTCTTCTCTTTAGTTGGGTGGGGCGCGGCACCCACCGCCCGGGAGCGGCCGGCCCTCTCGAAATGTGAGGGCCCGAGTGCAGACAACAGTCTGCCCGGCGGGGAGGGGTGGGTGGAAGCCCCCTTGCTTAGCAGCCAACAGTTCATGGGGTAGGCATCCGCCCTACTCATTGCGGGCACAGGCAGGCGGGCATGGGGGAGGGGTGGTTCCGGCGCCCGGGCGTGGGGGCGTGGCTACCGTTTCGGGGCAAGGCCACGACGGCCGGGAGAGGAGTCACGTCATGTACGAGGTCCGAGGCCCCGAACCGCTGCTGCCCCCCGTTCCTCCGCGCCCGGAGGGGGCCGTGCGTCGCGAGTGGCGCCGGCTGCGGGACCACAGCGCGGCGGCGGGCATCCTGTCGCGACCGCTGTTCGGCCGGCTGCCGTTGCGTCGCTGGGTGCCGCAGGATGTGCACTCGGTGCTGGACTACGTGGGAGGGGCGGCGCTGGCGGTGGTGGGGAGCGCGTCAGGCGACCGCGCGGCGAAGGCGGCCGGCTGGGCCCTGGGCGGCGCGGCGGTGGGCGTGTCGCTGTTCACGGACTACCGGCTGAGCCTCACGAAGCTCATCCCCATCGAGGCGCACGAGCTGGCGGACTACGCCTATGGCCTGGGCGCGGTGCTGGCGCCCTTCGTGCTGGGGTACGCGAGGCGCTCGCCCGTGGCGGCGGCGCTGCATGTGCTCGTGGGCGTGAAGGTGCTGGCCGCGTCGCTCATCACGGACTACCGCTGCCAGACGGGCATGCACCTGGGCGGAGAGCTGGCCACGGACCCCGAGGGCATCGGGGCCTGAGGGCCCGCCGCTGAGGCCCGCTTCAAGGGTTCAGCTTGAGCACGAAGCCATCCTGAAGCCGCCGCGACGGCCCGTCCTCCGGGGCGGGCCGGCTGAAGCCGCCGGCGAGCAGCACGCCCCCGAACGCGTCCACGCTCACGGCCCGGGCCTGGGCCACGGCGTTGGGGCTCGCGAACCCGCGCACCCAGAGCGCGGCGCCCTCTTCCGGCAACAGCTTCGCGACGTACAGGCCGGGCGGCAGGGCTCCTCCGCCCAGGGCGAGGCCGCCGTCATGGCCTCCCGCCACCGTCACCTGGCCCGCGTCGTCCGTGGCGACGAGGGGCGCGCCGGCGGGGAAGGTGCGCGCCCACCGCTGGCCGCCGCGCGCGTCGTAGGCCAGCAGGAAGCCGTCGCGCGAGTCCGCGCGGTGGAAGGTGTCCCGGAAGTACAGCCGGCCGCTGAACCCGCCGCCCACGAAGACGCGGTCCGCCCCCACGGCCACCGACACCGCCGTGCCGTCCGTGCCTCGCACGTCGTGACTCCAGACGTGCTCGCCGTCGCGCGTGAGCTTCACCACGAAGGGCGTGTGCTGGCGCACGGTGACGAAGGTGGCGTCGCCAAGGGACACCGCCCCCGCGTAGCCACCCACCACGTGCACGTCGCCAAAGACATCCACCGCCACCGCCCGCGCGGAGACCTCGCCCTCGCCCGCGGGCATCCACACGCGGCTCCAGCGCTGCTCGCCCCGAGGCCCCACGCGCAGCGCGAAGCCCGCGTGCCGGCCGCGAGGCGCGGTCTTCAAGCCCTCTCCCAGATCGCGCGCGCCGGAGAAGTCCCCCACCAGCACCGCGCCGCCGTCCGGGGTGGCCGCCACGCCGTTCACCGCCACCGGCCCCTCCCCCGGCAGCGCGCGCACCCAGTCCAGCGCGCCGCCGCCGTCCAGCCGGGCCAGGAACGGCCCCTCTGGCAGCGTGGCGCCGTCGCTGCTGAAGCCCGCGGACAGGCCCGTGAGGAAGACATGACCCTCGGCGTCCACCGCCAGCCCGCCCACGCGCGCACGCGTCGCGTGCCGGGGCGTCCAGCCGCGCGCCCACCTCAGCGTGCCGTCTGGCGAGTACCGCGCCACCAGCAGGTGGGGCGCCACCACGTCGCGATTGAAGGGCAGGGGACCCGCCCCCAGGTCCATCGGCTCTTGATAGGTCGCCGCGACGAGGACGTCTCCGTCGGAGGTCACCACCGCGTGCGGCGCCTGGGGGGCCCCAACCCTCAGGCTCCGCGACCACACGTGGGCCTCCTCGCCCGCTCGCGCTTCCTGTCCGCCCACCTCGCCGAGCACCGGGATGCGCGGTGCCGTGGCCCGGGCTTCCCCGCACCCCACGAGGAAGAGTCCCCCCACGCACACCGCCATCCGAAACCACGCCACCGCCGCCCCCCGTCCCGGTCCCAGCACCACCTACCCCGACTCCCCCGCCCTTCAACCGCGCCCAGGTCCTTGTGCAAGCGCACGGCCAACGTGGCCTGGCAAAGGTGTCCCCTCGGGAAGCCGGCAGGACCCCTCCCGCGTGGCCCGGGGGACTGTCCTCCTGTCTGAAAAAACTCCTGCTCCGGGGGCGGGTCAGGGTGAAAAATCGCCCAGACACCCGGGCGGGCTCCTGGACCGCGCGAAAGTCATCACTCGCGCCAGCCCCGCGCCTCCCTGCCCGTGAACGGCGACGCCCGCCTGGGAGAGGTCCCGGGCGGGCGTCGGTGCCGCAGGGGCTGGAGGGCGCGGGCGAGGGACTACAGCACCTTCACCTGCACCTCCTTGAGCACCTGGTCGCCGCGCATGACGGACACGGTCCATGCGCCGGGCTTGGGCAGCCGCACGCCGGTCCACTGACGGGCGCGCCAGCCCTCGCCCTTCACCTTCACGTCCTTCGTCTCGCGCACGGTGGTGCCCTGCTTTACCTGCACCGTCAGGTCGTCGATGGAGTCGCCCTGGGGCACCAGGTAGCTCTGCCACAGCAGCACGTTGGTGCCCGCCTTGACGCCCTCGGGGCCCACCTCGGCGGTGCACTCGTACTTGTTGGGGCCGTCCTTGGCCACGTCCGTGCAGAGCTTGGCCTCCACCAGCACGGGACCCTGGCCCTGGCCCTTGTAGAAGTAGTTCCAGGTG
Organism: Pseudomonadota bacterium; assembly: GCA_023424585.1. Taxonomy (GTDB): domain Bacteria; phylum Myxococcota; class Myxococcia; order Myxococcales; family Myxococcaceae; genus Corallococcus. The sequence continues at coordinate 3,762 of JAFADT010000636.1, read as the reverse complement.
TCGCGCACCGCGTCCGCGCTGGGGGCCTTCACGGACTCCGCCGCCGGCGCCGCCGCCTCCTGTGCACCCGCCACCGTCGCCACACCCAGCACCGCGCACAGCACGCTTCCGTTGAACACGCTCTTCATGACTTGGGGTCCCCTCGATGAGTTGAAGGCGGCCGGCCCACGTCCGGCCCCTCGGTGTGCCTGTCTACCATGAAACATCCCGGGCCATTCCCCGAGCGGGCGCCCCGCCGGGGACGCCGCGCTAGCCGAAGAGGAAGAAGCCCAGCGTCACCAGCGGCAGGTACGCGAGGAAGGCCACCAGGAGGAAGCCGAGGATGTCCTTGAACTCCAGGCGGGCCACGGCCAGGAGCGGCAGCGCCCAGAAGGGCTGGATGAGGTCCGTGGCCATGTCGCCCCACGCATACGCCAGCACCACCTTCTCCGGCGCCACGCCCAGCCGCCCGGCCGCGTCCAGCAGGTAGGGCGCTTCGATGGCCCACTTGGAGCCGCCGGAGGGCACGAAGTAGTTCACCACGCCGCTGTAGAGGTACACGATGGCCGGGAAGGTCTTCTGCGTGGACAGCGACACGAACAGCTCCCCGATGCGGTCCGTGAGCCCCGTGGCCTTGAAGATGCCGTAGATGCCCGCGTACAGCGGGAACTGCAGCACGATGCCGTGCAGCACGCTCGCGGCCTCCTCGCTCGCCTTGAGCAGCCGCGCGGGCGTGCCGTGCAGCAGCACCGCCAGCGTGAGGAACGTGAAGTTCACCACGTTGAGGTTGAGCGCCTTCCAGCCGCCGTGGAGCCACAGGTGCCGCGCGAACCACGCGAGCCCCAGCACGCCGAAGAGGACGTTGAGCAGCCAGGCGTGGTCCAGCCACTCCGCGGGGCTCAGCCTCCCGTGCGGCTTCTTGGGCGGGACGAAGTCGCCCAGCTTCTCCAGCACCCGGGGCTCCACGCGCACGGTGCGCTCCGGTGCCGGGTGCAGCGCCCACGCCAGCGCCGTGAGCAGCGCCACCGCGGCCAGCGTGAGGCCCACGTTGAAGGGGGAGAAGAGCGTCCGGTCGATGGGGATGACCCCCAGCTGCTTCTCCAGGAAGTGGCCCGGCGTCGCCACGAGCAGCGGGGCGGAGGCGGACAGGCCCGCGTGCCACGTGGCGCCCAGGCCAAAGTAGGCGCACGCCACCAGGAGCCGGTAGTCCACGTCCGGCCGCCTGCGCGCGATGAAGCGCACCAGCATGGCGCTGGCGACCAGCGACAGGCCCCAGTTGAAGTACGCGAGCGCCATGGACACCGCCGCCATCAGCGCGGTGGCGCTCCGGGGGCTCCGGGGCAGGCTCGCGACGCCTTCGAGCAGCGCCTTCACCGGCGCGGTGAGGGCGAGCAGGTAGCCGGTGAACATCACCAGCGCCATCTGCATGGAGAAGGTGAGCAGCTCCCAGAAGCCGCCGCCCCACGCGTCCAGCACCGCGGGCGGCGTGGTGCCCACCCAGCCCAGGGCCAGCGCCATGGTGAGCAGGGTGAGGAGCACCGCGATGGCGAAGGCGCTGGGGACGAAGCGCGCGGAGAAGCGGCCCAGGCCTTCGGCGAACCGCACGAGGGTTTCCACGGTGAGGGCTCTCCCAGGGGGGCAGCGGGCCCCGGCGTGAATCTCCCAGGGCGACGCCTCGGGTTTTACGGTATGAGCGGTCGCCATGTCCCCTAGCGAGCAGCACCCCCCCGTCTTCGAGCGCATCGCGACAGGTGTGCCCGGACTGGACCCCATCCTGGGCGGTGGCCTGGTGGCCTCAGGCGTCTACATCGTGGTGGGGGAGCCCGGCGCGGGGAAGACCATCTTCGCCAACCAGCTGTGCTACTCGCAGGCGCGCCAGGGCACGCGCTGCCTGTACGTGACGCTCCTGGCCGAGTCGCACTCGCGCATGCTGGCGAACCTGCGCAGCATGGCGTTCTTCGACGCCACCCAGCTGCCGCAGCGCATCTACTACGTCAGCGGCTTCCGCATGCTGGAGGAGCAGGGGCTGCCGGGCCTCCTGGAGCTCCTGCGCCGGGAGATGCGCAACCACGGCGCGGGCATCCTGGTGCTGGACGGCCTGGTGCAGGCGCAGGAGGCCGCGGGCAGCAGCCGCGACTTCAAGAAGTTCATCCACGAGCTCCAGGTGTCCGCCGGCCTGTCGCGCTTCACCGCGCTCCTGCTCACGAGCAGCGTGGGCCCCACCGTGCACCCGGAGTACACCATGGTGGACGGCATCCTGGAGCTGCGCGAGCGCACGGCGGCCATGCGCTCCTGGCGCGAGCTACAGGTGCGCAAGTTCCGGGGCAGCGCCAGCCTCAACGGCGCGCACCACTTCCGCATCTCCGAGGCGGGCCTGGAGGTGTTCCCCCGCCTGGAGACCCTGGTCAGCCGCGCGCAGCCGCCGGACTGGGGCACGCAGCGCGTGCGCTTCGGCGTGCCTACGCTGGACGCCATGATTCCGGAGGGCATCGCCGCGGCGTCCACCACGCTGGTCATGGGGCCGCCAGGCTGCGGCAAGACGCTCCTGGGCGCCAGCCACCTGGCGGAGGGCCTGCGCCTGGGCGAGCCCGGCCTGATGGTGAGCTTCTACGAGGGGCCGGACCGGCTGCTGCACAAGACGGCCAACGTGGGGCTGTCCCTGGGCAGCGCGGTGAAGGACGGCCGGCTGGTGCTCCAGTGGAACATGCCCGCCGAGTGCAACCTGGACCTGGTGGCGCACGCGATGCTGGAGGACGTGCGCAGGCGCGACGTGAAGCGCCTGTTCGTGGACGGGCTGAGCGCCATGGTGGAGACCACCCACGAGCCGGCGCGCATCAGCCCCTTCTTCGCCGCGCTCACGCAGGAATTGCGACGCCACGGGGTGACGACCGTCTTCACGCTGGAAACGCCGCGCCTCTTCGGCCCGGACATGGACGTCCCCCTGGGAACGGGCCTGTCCGGCGTGGCGGAGAACCTGCTGTTCATGCGCCACCTGGAACTCAATGGCCGCCTGCGGCGGCTGCTCTCCATCTTCAAGCTGCGCGACGCGGACTACGACCCGTCGCTGCGCGAGTTCCACATCACCTCCCAGGGAATCGAAATCCAGCCGCCCTTCCAGCCGTCGCCCGAGCTGCTGCTCACCGGCATCGCCCGCTTCCCGGGCAACCACTCCTGACCCCCAGAGGACCCGTGGTTCCCGCGACCGAGACCGTGCTGGTGGTGGACGACGAACAGGGCATCCTGGAGGCGCTCGCGGACCTTCTCAGGGAGGAGGGCTACCGCGTGCTCACGGCGTCCCATGGCCGCGAGGCCCTGGAGCGCATGGCGGAGGTGCGGCCGGACCTGGTGCTCACGGACTGGATGATGCCCGTGCTGGACGGCCCCGCGCTCATCGCCCGCCTCCAGCAGGACCCGGCGCTGCGCCACATCCCCGTGCTGGGCATGAGCGCCGTGGACGTCAGCGGCCTCAAACGTCAATACCCGGGCATGGAGTTCCTCCAGAAGCCGTTCGACATCCGCGCCCTGATGAGGCTGGTGCGCAGGGCCCTGGACGCCAACTCCCGCGTCCGGGGAGGGTGAGGCGCGCGCCGCGCTCGCGCCCGGAGGAGGAGCCGCCATGTTCCACCTGCTCAAGCTGGGTCCGGTGCCCCTCTCCATGGGCACCACGGGCGTCTACCTTCGCATCGGCGAGTCCGGCGACCCGTCCGCCCCCGTCTTCGAGCAGACGGACGTCGCGGGCGTGCGCGCCCTGCTCGTCGGCGTGGAGCCGTCCCAGGTGGCGTG